>CAYVUX010000045.1:0-13288 GCA_964455075.1 uncultured Desulfobacteraceae bacterium
CAATGAGCGCGAGGCAAGACAAATAGGCAAAACGAATCACCAGGTTTCCGCAAGGTTTGCACTATGCGGGGGTTCCGGCTCGCAAGAACACGGGAGGGGAAGACGTGTCATTTTGTGACATGTCCGGATGCACCTCCAGTATTAGGAGGTACAGCCGGATCCCGGACCGGCCCCGTGATTGATTTCTCTTCACGCCCCGCGCTTCAACCACAACACGGTGCGGCCGGATTTCCCTTGACCGGCGGGGCCTCTTCCCTTATGATTTTTCAAGAAAAAGCGGATTGTTATCAAGTTTAGATCTTCGAAGGACGCCTTATTTTGTCAAGGTCAAGGAAGACAATCCGCTTGAGGCGGATTCCAAGATTAAGGGGTGAAGAGGAATCGTATCCTAAAACCGCGCACGACAACCCTTGCAGAACGATAAAGATATTGAGCTACGGCCATTTGGGGATGGGAACGAATTGGCCGGGTCAAGAAAACGAGAAAACGGAATTTATGTTTCTTGCCTGATCATATGAGTATTTGTACTGCGCAGCCCTGCATTTTCTCTGGTGGGTCATTCGCTTCCTCGACCTCCACCTGACTTGCAATAAATGAAAGAAGAGCCAGGTTCTTACCGCCTGTCGCCAAACCGGACATGTCAAGATTTACAATTTTTACAAGACTTGCATTGGGTTTCCTCGTAATCCTGTTGATTGTCACCTCACTAGGGGCGTATTCAACCTTAAAGCTTGGGCAGTTGAACCAGATCATCCGGTCGATCAGTTCCATTGACAGTGAAATCATAAGAATTGCAAACCGGTTAAGAGATGCCCTCCTCACCCAGAGAAAATTTGAAAAAAAGTACGTCGTCTCCAAGGACAGCGATTTTTACCGGCAGTTTCTGGAGTCGGAGCGATATATCCAAAAGGATCTGGAGCGGATCAGCATCCTTATGAGTACCATGGAAACTCCGGGACCGATTCTTGATGTTCATGAATTTTACGATCAATACCTCACAATAGTGCGAGACGAAGCCGGCTTGATAAGAAGCAACAAGGCCTATTCCCAGCGAGAATATGAGCGGAATAAGGAGGCTCTTACCGATCAGATAATTGGCAGACTCGAAGGATCAATAAGAATTGCAAAGATGGCCATCGACAGCAAAATAGAGACGTCAGAGAAAATTGGATCTCAAGCATCGAGGGATGTGGCCATCATAACCATAGTTTCTGTTATTTTGGGAATTTTGATTGCGTTCTTTAACGCTCGAACCATCAACCGCCCTATTGTTTTATTGAAAAGAGGAACAAAAAATATCGCCAGAGGCCAATTCGGAAAGCACTTGACCATACCCTCTCCTCCGGAGATAAATGAACTGGCGGAAGCATTTAATCACATGTGTGATCGCTTAAAAGCGCTCGACGAGATGAAGGCGGATCTTATATCCCATATATCACACGAATTTCGAACCCCCTTGGCAGTGATAAGGGAGGCTGTCAGCTTGCAGCGTGATTGCATTTCCGCCGGCTCTATTGAAAAACAGTACAAGCTGGTCGGCATCATCGATGAGGAGTGTGAGAGCCTGATAACTTCCGTCAATAAGATACTCAACCTCTCTCGGATGGATGCCGGGATGATGGACTATCACATGGAGGAATGCAGCCTTTCCCAGCTGATAGAAATGAGCGTTTCAAAGATGAGGCCGATTGCGGAAAGAAAGGGAATCTCCCTCGATTTAGATCTCGCCTACGGCCTGCCCCACGCATTTGCAGACGCTGAAAAGATTCGTCAAGTTATTGACAACATCTTGGACAACGCCCTGAAATTTACGCCGGGGCAGGGAAGTGTGTTGATCCGTGCATCTCTTGAAGGTGGAGGGCCGTCAGAACGTTTCTCTATTAAGAAAAAGCGGTTTATTGAAGTCTCTGTGTCGGATACCGGACCTGGGATCCCGAAAGAGAATGCTAAAGAAGTATTCGATAAATTTAAGAAACTGCATGAAAAAGGTACAGGGTTGGGCCTTTATATAGCCAAACAACTTGTCCGTGCCCATGGAGGCGATATATGGGTAAAAAGCGAGGAAAACACGGGAAGCACCTTTTCCTTCACGGTGCCTGCCTCTTAGCAATCCTCTCATTGACCGGTGCATGCGCCACTACCTTGAACCTTCAAAAGAAATGGCACGGGCACAAACACCTTGAGCTGGCAAAAAAATTGACGACAAAAGGTGACTATGAAGGGGCGCTTGAAGAAGATAAAAAGGTCGTGAAGATTTTCCCCGGAGTTTCGCCGGGTGACAGGGCCCTGTTTCATATGGGGCTTGTCTGGGCACATCCCGACAATCCTCAGCAGAACTATGAGAATGCCCTTGAGTGTTTCGAGCGACTTATCCGGGAGTTTCCCCGGAGCGCCTTGAGGGGGGAAGCCAGAGTGTGGGAAGGCGCCGTTAATCAACTCATCCGGTGCGACAAAAGAACTGCAAACCTTGAAAAAAAGGTGGACTCCTTGAAGGACCGTCTTAAGGCATTGAAAGAAATAGATATAGGCATTGAAAGGAAGATGAGAGAAGACCTTCCTGGAAAATAAGCGGGTGAAGACGAATGACCGCAGAGAATATTCTCATAGTAGATGATGACAAAAATATCCTTGAGATCTTGGGGCTCAGGCTCGAGACGGAAGGGTATAAGGTCACAGCCACAGCCGGGGTGAAAGAGGCCTTAAAGATGTTCGACGCTGAGTTGTTTGATCTGGCCCTTGTGGATCTCAAGTTGTCGGGCAAAGAAACCGGCATTGACCTCATGGAAAAGATGCATGAAGCGGCCCCTGAAATTCCGGTGATTATCCTCACCGCTTATGGAACCATTGATACTGCAGTAGAGGCCATGAAGCGAGGGGCTTACAGTTATCTCACCAAGCCGTTCGACCGCCGGGAGCTTCTTCTTCAAATAAAAAACGGCTTGGAAAAGAGCAGCCTTTCCAGAGAGGTCAGAAGGCTCAAGGCCCTGCTGGGGGAAAGATTTGGATTTGAAAATATCATCGGCAAGAGCAAAGAGATGCAGGCCGTTATGGAGCAGGTGGCGCGGGCCGCAGAGACGGATTCCAACGTATGCATCCACGGAGAAAGCGGGACAGGCAAAGAACTTATAGCGAAGTCACTGCACCTGTTGAGCTCCAGGAAGGACAAACCCTTTGTGGCGGTAAACTGCGCTGCTATTCCGGAGGGATTGCATGAAGGGGAGCTGTTCGGCTACGAAAAGGGCGCATTCACCGGCGCTCTCAGAAATAAGAAGGGTTTTTTTGCTCAGGGCCACGGAGGAACGGTCTTCCTGGACGAAGTCTCAGAGATGCCGGAATCCATGCAGGTAAAACTGCTCCGGGTGCTTCAGGAAAAGCAATTCTACCCGCTGGGCGGCGAAAAACCAACAGAGGTTGATGCCAGGATATTGACAGCCACGAATAAGAACCTGGAAGATGAAGTAAAAAACGGCAGGTTCCGCGAAGACTTATTCTATCGTATCTATGTTATACCCATTTCTCTGCCCCCCTTGAGGGAAAGGAAGGAAGACATTCCCCTTTTGGTAGACCATTTTATAAAGAACTTCGACACGAAGATGAAGAAGCGGGTAACGGGGATTTCCACGCCCGCTCTTCAGAAACTCCTCTCTTACTCCTGGCCCGGCAATGTGAGAGAACTGGAGAACACCATCGAATATGCCGTGGCCATGACCGTTCAGGAGGAAGTCGGTGAAGACCTGATTCTCCACACCAAAGCCATGGAGAGAGACAAACTGAAACCGTTGAAGGATGCGAAAAACCAATTCGAGAAAAGCTATATTTCCAATATCCTGTCGCTTACCGGGGGGAATGTGAGCAAGGCGGCGAAGCTGGCCGGAAAATACAGGAGCGATTTCTACGACCTCCTGAAAAAGCACGACTTAAATCCGATGGATTTCAAGGAGCGAAAAAAGGCGCAGGAAATTCCCTTCATCTAAAAACATCCTTTCCCGGATAGTTGGTGCCCGTCCATATTCGAGGATAAAACATCCCCTGTATGTCCATTCAGAAATAAACCCCGCCGCGGCAAAAGGGCGACCTGCGCATCCGGGGAAAGTGTGTCGAACTCTTTCTCCGGGACGTTCGGCTTCCGGTTATGAAAAGGGAAGGCTTCCCCATCAAGATCACCATGGAGGGAAACACCATCGTGTCCATTCCTCACCTTGCAAGCGGAGAAGCCATTTCCCTCCTGGAACTGGAACCGGAGGAACTTATGCGGTTCTTTGGTCCTGAAAGGGAGCAGAGGCGCCTCATTTCCATTACGCAGGTTCCGGTCCATGTCAAACGTGCCTTTCTGGCTGCTGAAGACACCCGCTTCTATCGCCACCACGGACTTGACCCTAGGGGAATCCTCAGGGCCTTCTATGTTGACCTTCGACACGGGGGCCTGCTTCAGGGCGGATCCACCATCACCCAGCAATTGGCCAAGAACTATTTTCTGACTCCCGAGAAGACCTTCTCCAGGAAGCTCAGGGAAATGCTCATGGCCGTCATGATTGAGGTCATGTATGAAAAAGATGAGATTCTGGAGATATACCTCAACGAGATCTATTTCGGCCAGAAAGGCTCGGTCGCCGTCAACGGGCTTGGCGAAGCCTCCCGTTTCTACTTCGGAAAGCCGGTCGGGGAACTTTGTCCGGATGAAGCGGCCCTGAAGCTCACCGAACAGGCGCGGCTGTCCCTTGAATCCCGGAAGCCGGGTGAGGCCATCCGGATCCTGGAGAGGGCTGTCAACCTCGACCCCGGGAACGGCCGGAATTATTATTTCCTGGCGTAGGCCTGGCTCATGAAGGGTGTGGTTGGACAGGCCCGGGAGTTCAACCGGCTGGCCGGAATCTACCTCGCAAGGGAGAATTCGTCATGGAGGAAAAAGGTGAAAAGACAAGGGGAAAGGATTGACAGGACTTATTGAGGGAGCGTCTCCCCGGCCCGGAGCAGCGAAGCCGTCGCCGGGAGGGGAGACGTCCTGCGGGAAAAGGGGGCACGGACCGCGATCAGTCTACCGTAATCCTGTCTTTGTTTGCTTCCCAGGTCTTGGGGCCCACACCCTGCACTTGGGTGATATCCTGGGGCCTCTCAAAGGGTCCGTGGTCTTTTCTGTACTGGACGATGCGCTCCGCATAACTCGGTCCGATACGCTCGAGCTGCATCAGTTCTTCCACGGAAGCCTTATTGATGTTCACCTTCCCCGCGTCCTCGGCCCATGATAGAGGAGCAAACGTCATCACAAGCGCCGCCAACATCGTCAACACGAGAATCTGCTTTCGATACTGTCTCATACACAACCTCCTTCTCCTTGATCCCTATGTGGTGTACCGCCCCCTTTTCTCCAAGCGGCCGCATTGGCCCTTGTTCTCTTCGAGATCTTGGAATCCCCTCTTTTTGCGCAACCCTCCGTCTTCGTCGGGACAGGTTGGCGCTGGGCCCGAATCTCAATCCCTGTTCAAAATCCGTGTGCTTTGAGGGCAACCGGCCCAAGAAAACGGCGTCCCCGATCTCGAAGCGACCCGGAACTCCCACGGCTCCCGGGAGGGATAGCAACAGCCGTGCCACACCCTATTCCGCACCGACCGGAGAACAATGAAGGCCCGAAGCCTGTTTCGGCTCCCGTCCGGAAGCTTTTGATATCCGGCCTTTTTTCATTGCGCCGTGGAAAGGGACCGTTCCCGACGCATCCGGGGCACGGGGAATTTTCCCTTCACCTCGGTCCACATCCTATGCACAACACAGTGTGCTCTCTGCACGCAAGGTCGTGCAGCCTTCCCACCTAACCGGGTGGCAGAAGTAAGACGGTGCTCAAAAAGGCGAATATTGCATCGCGCCCTTGATGGACCCGTTTGCGGGAACGCCGGGGCACCGGCCAAAAAGGCTTGACAGAGTCCGTGGGAAAAATGCATTAAAAAGTGTGGAGGCATCTACTATTCACCGCTTTGAGAAAGGGAATCGCCATGAAAAGATTGTTTTCTTCCAGCCTGTGCTTTTTCGTCATGTTTGGATTCTTGATCGCGGCGCCGGCCGGTTTCGCGGCCGACACCATAAAGGTCGGAATTGTGGACTGCTACAGCGGTCCTCCGAGCACCTACACCAACGACGTACGGGACGCCTTCAAACTCGGCGTGGATAAGATCAACACCCGGGGTGGGGTCCTGGGGAAACAGATGGAGTTCGTCACCCGCGACAGCAAATTCAAGGTGGACATCGGCTTGAGCGCTGCAAAGGAGCTGATCATGAGGGAGGAGGTCGATATCCTCATGGGCACCATCAACAGCGCCCTGGCCCTGGCTGTTTCGGACCTTTGCAAGAAGGAGAAGGTTCCGTTTTTCGTCACCTTTTCGAAGAGCGCCAAGATCACCGGAGCCAAGGGGCACCGATATGTGTTCTCATTTACCGAGAACACGGCCATGGTAGGTGTGGCGGCTGCTGCAGGTCTGGCCAAGCGCCCGTTCGTCAAGTACTGGATCGCCGGGGACGATTACGAATACGGGCACGCCGTGGCGGAAGGAGTGTGGAGCCGGCTCAAGGAGTTGAAGCCCGACGTTGAGCTCCTGGGAGAGTCCTGGTGGAAGGTGGGAGAGCCTGACTTTACGCCGTACATTACGGCCATCCTTTCCGCAAATCCCGATGCGGTCATCATTGCCACGGGCGGACGCGACTGCGTCCCGTTCCTCAAGGCGGCTAAAGCCACCGGCTTCAACGAGAAGGTGCCCTTTTTCATGCACACGGCCACAGAGCTATCCACGCTGAAACCGCTGGGCCTGGATGCCCCCGAAGGCGTCATAGGAACCTCCAATTACTTCTTTTACTATCCGGAAACCCCTGAGAACAAATCCTTTGTGAAGGAATTCCAGGAGGCTTACGGGCGTTATCCCGCCGTCGGTGCCGTCTACGGCTACATGGCCGCCAGTTTTTACGAGAAAGCATTCAAGAAGGCCGGAGAGGTGGACACGGAGAAGTTCATCGACGCCATTGAGGGCATGTCTGTGGACACCCCGGTAGGGGAGGTGACCATGCGGGCATACGATCACCAGGCCACCCTTCCCATGTTTATGGGCGTCACCAAGAAGGTGGAGGGATATGACTTCCTGATCGCCACAGACATCGTGACCATCTCCGGCGAGGATGCCATGCCCCCCATTGAGGACATCAAGAAAGCTCGAGGAGAATAGCCCGCCGTGAGAGGTCGGTTCCGGGAGACGGAACCGACCTCCAGAATTTCAAGGCTGCTGATCTCGCGGCACGCAAGCTTTGCCATCCGAGGCTGACGAACCGGCTGAGGACACCGTGGACGGAACGGTCCTTCCGCAGACCTTTTCCAGGGCACCGGTTTCGGGCACACCGCGGATATGAAGGGCGGCACATGTTTGGGGGTTCTACCATTTCCCTTTCCGCACTCATGCAACAAATCCTGGTGGGATTGAGCAAAACGACTATCCTGTTCATCGTTTCCTCCGGTCTCAGCCTGGTCCTCGGCGTTCTCAGGATCCCCAACGTTTTTCACGGGTCCCTCTATATGATCGGGGCCTTCCTTGCCTTTACCGTCGCCACCTTTTTCGGGAGCACATCGGCGGGATTCTGGCTCGCCCTTGTCCTGGCGCCGTTGGGCGTGGCCCTTCTCAGCCTGCTGGTGGAAAGGGGCCTCTTTTGCCGTCTCTATGAAAGGGAGCACCTCATGCTGCTCCTTTTCACCTTCGCGTTCATGCTGGTGTTCGGGGACCTGGTAAAACTCGTGTGGGGTTCCGACTATCGATCACTTAACGCCCCGAGCCTGCTCCAGGGCTCCTTTTCCCTTGCCGGGATGCCTTTCCCCCGGTACAACTTGTTTCTGCTGATCATCGGACCTCTCGTCGCTATAGGCCTGTGGATTCTCACCAACAAGACCAAGATCGGGAAGATCTCCCGTGCAGCGGCCGTGGACAGAGAAATGGTCGCCGCGGTAGGCATCAACGTCAGTTGGGTATTCGCCAGCGTGTTCATTATCGGCTGTTTTTTGGCAGGGCTCGGCGGCGCCCTTGTAGCCCCAACCCAGAATATCACCCAGGGAATGGATCATTCCATTATCATCGAAGCGTTCCTGATCGTAATCATGGGGGGACTCGGCAACATCTGGGGGGCGCTGCTGGGGGCGTTGATCTTCGGCCTGACCGACTCCATTGGGATACTTCTATGGCCGCAGTTCGCCATTGTCTTCCCCTATATAGCCGTTGTCATCGTCCTGGTTTTTCGCCCCAAGGGGCTGCTCAAGTCCACCTGGTAGAGGAAGCGAATTGGCCTCAGGCGATCTTCGAATGAAAGCGAGCCGATGCGTTCCCCTGCTGAGAGGCAAAAAAGGACTCAAAAGGCCCGGCATGACTACAAACCGGACCACCGCAAAGAAAGGGGCTTTTTGACCATGCGGCACGGAAAACCCATGGTGTTCCTGGCAGGCATCCTGCTGTTGCTCCTCATCGCCCCTCTTTTCCTCTCCAGGTTTTACGTGTATCTTACGGCCCTGATCCTTGTGACCGGGCTGCTCGCCACGAGCCTCAACATGGTGCTCGGCTACGGAGGCATGTACCAGTTTCACCACGCCGTCTTTTACGGGGCAGGGGCCTACGCCTTCACCCTGGTGCTCAAGAACTCCGGGCTTCCCGTCGTATTCGCCTTTCTGGCCGGGCCGATCTTCGCCGGCCTTTTGGCGTTTGTCATGGGGCTCATCTGTGTGCGCCTCACAAAACTCTACTTCGGCATGCTCCAGATCTCCCTCGGGTCCCTGGTGTGGGCGATTGTGTTCCGGTGGTATTCTTTTACCGGAGGCGACGACGGGATCCACGGCGTCCCCCTTCCCGACGTGATTTCCTCCACGGACGGAGCGTACTATTTGATCCTTGCGGTCACCGCCGTCTCTATGCTCCTCATGTCCTTCATTGTAAACTCTCCTTTCGGCCGGGTGTTTCAAGCTATCCGGGACAACCCCGAGCGGAGCGAGGCCATCGGCGTAAACGTCCGCCAGCACCAGTTGATGGGACTGGTCATTGCCGGATTCTTTGCGGGGGTGGCGGGCACCCTTTTCGTCGTCGTGGAAGGATCCGTATTTCCGGATCTCATGTTTTGGACTTTGAGTCTTGAAATCCTGATCATGTGCCTGCTCGGAGGATGGTTTACCTTTTTCGGCCCAATGCTGGGCGCGGGCATTATCGTGATGCTCCGAACGGTCGTCGGCATTTACACCGAGTACTGGACCCTTGTGCTGGGGGTCATTCTGATGCTCCTGATCTTCTTTCTCCCGCAGGGGGTATTCGGGTATCTTCTGGAGAAGCTGACATTTCGGGGAAAAGACAAGGTCCCCGAGGAGGCGGCCGATGCTGCGCGTTGACGGGGTGGAGAAATCCTTCGGGGGGTTCAAGGCCGTGGACCAGGCCCGGCTCGTCGTGGAAAGGGGAGAAATCGTGGCCGTCATCGGCCCCAACGGAGCCGGGAAAACCACACTGTTCAAGCTTATCACAGGCCACCTCGCCCCGGACAATGGGAACATCCTGTTCAAGGACCAAAGGATCGAGGGGCTTCCTCCGTATGAAATCTGCAAAAAGGGGATCAGCCTGAGTTTCCAGATCGTCAACATTTTCAGCCGGCTGTCCGTCTTTGAAAACGTGCAGGCCGCAGTCTTCTCTCATCAGGGAAAGACCTGGGATTTTCTCCGTCCGGCCAAAAACCAGGCGGTTCGCGAAACCGAGGATATCCTGAAAAACGTGGGGCTCCTTAAAAAGGCCGATAGGATCAGCGACGCCCTGTCCCACGGGGAACAGAAAGTCCTGGAAATTGCCATCGCCCTCGGAAACAACCCGGAGCTCCTGATCCTGGATGAACCCACCGCGGGGATGTCTCCGGAAGAGACTACAGCAACCATAGGGCTCATACACCGGCTTACCGGCGAACTGGGGCTCACCATCCTTTTCTGCGAGCACGACATGGAGCTGGTTTTCTCGATCGCTCACCGGATCATGGTCATGCATCAGGGAAGATCGATCATCCAGGCCGTTCCGAACGAGGTCAGGGAAAACAAGGAGGTTCAAAAGGCCTATCTGGGAGGGGTCCAGTGATGCTCAAGGTGGAGGAAGTGCACACCTATTACGGGTTGAGCCACATTCTCTTCGCGGTCACCCTGGCCGTTTCCCAGGGAGAGATCGTTTGTCTGCTGGGGAGAAACGGGGCCGGAAAAAGCACTACCATGAGGACCATCATGGGTCTCACGCCTCCGCGCAAAGGGAGGGTCTTTTTCAAAGGAGAGGATGTCACCGGCAGAAAGCCCTACCTGATCGTCCGAAAGGGGATGGGATACGTTCCGGACGATCGCAGGGTATTTGCGGACCTCACTGTCGGAGAGAATCTCGAGATATCCGAACGCAAACGCGGGGATGGGGCCCGCTGGGACAAGGAGGCCATTTACGAATTTTTTGAGCCGCTTCGACACATTGACACACGGAAGGCTGCCCACTTGAGCGGAGGCGAGCAGCAAATGCTGACCATTGCCCGGGCGCTTATGACCAACCCCGACTTTCTTCTCCTGGACGAGCCGACCGAAGGCCTGGCCCCGATCGTAATCAAAACGTTGGAGGAACAAATTCGCAGCTTGAAGGAAAAAGGACTCACGGTCCTTCTGGCGGAACAGAATCAAAAGGTCGCTTTGGGTCTCAGCGACCGGGGGTATGTCATCGACAACGGGAGCATACGATATCACGGAACCATCGAGGACCTTAAAGCGAATGAGGAGGTGAGGAAGAAGTACCTGTTGGTTTAGGAGGCGGTAATCCGACAGCCTCTGAAGCCTGACCCGAAACAGGCATCGGACACCGGCGGATTTTGCATCCGAAGTGCGTCGGTCCAGGCAGCGTTTTCGTTTGAGCATCCCGCCAAGTACGGCATCGATTCGCCGTGGAATTCTTCCAGACAAGGAGAGAAGTTGACTTCATCCAATCGGGTCCATGTGTTCATCCCGTGTCTCATAGATCGGTTTCGGCCGCGGGCGGGAGCGGCCGTGTTCCGCATCCTGCAAGGGCTCGGAATGGAACCGGTCTATGCGGAACGGCCCGCCTGTTGCGGACAGCCCTTTTACAAGTCCGGGCGGTGGAGACAGGCCCTCGCCCTGGCGAAGACCACGATTTCCGCATTCCGCAACGCCGACATAGTGGTGATTCCCTCAGGTTCATGCGGCACGATGATTCGCCATCACTACAAGGTGCTCTTTCGTCATGACCCCTTTTGGTTTGAACAGGCCGCAACATTATCCAGGAAGGTCTATGAATTCTCGGAGTTCCTGATCCATGTGGCCGGGGTGGACGACCTCGGAGCTTCTTTTCCCGGCAGGGTCACCTACCATGACTCCTGCCAGGTACTGAGAGGGCTCGGCATACGCGAAGAACCGAGGAACCTGCTCCGAAAGGTTCGGAAGCTGGACTTTGTGGAGATGGAAGACTCTGAAGTATGCTGCGGGTTCGGAGGCGTTTTTTCCCTGAAATCGCCCCATGTGTCCAGGGCCATGGTGGAACAAAAAATCGCCGGAATCGCACAGACCGGAGCTTCGGCAGTGGTAGGGTGCGAGATCAGCTGCCTGATGCACATGGAAGCCCATTTGAAACGGCTTGGGCTTCCCATACGAACCTTTCATCTCGCGGAGATTCTGGATCCCCTTTGCAGCAATCCCGGCGGGGATAAGACGTGCGCCCTGCGGTCATCCCCGTCGTGGCAAACACAGGGAAATCCCACGTCTTTTTCAAGGCAAGGGACCTGAAACGAACAGGAATGCAAAAGATGCAGATCCAATGCCATCGATTCCAGGAACGCTGCAGGGAGGCCCTCGGCGATGAAAACCTTCAAAAGGCGCTCGCCGGCATCAAGGCCACTCTGGCTTCGAGAAGAAATCAGGCTTTCGCGGCCCTGCCTGGTGCGGAAGAACTCCGGGAGAGGGCGCATCGGATAAAGTGCGCGACCTTTTCCAGGCTGGACGAACACCTGGAACGGCTGGAGAGGGAGGTGACGAAACAGGGCGGGCACGTCCACTGGGCGGAGACCGCGGCCGGGGCCCGGGAGATCATCGAGAATTTGGCCTTACGCAACGAAGTCCGGACCGTGGTCAAAGGAAAGTCCATGACATCCGAGGAAATCGGTTTGAATGAAGGACTCGTCAGCCACGGCATGGAAGTGTTTGAATCGGATCTCGGGGAGTTCATTATCCAGCTCGCCGGAGAACCGCCGTCCCATATTGTGGGACCGGCGATCCACAAGACAAAAGAGCAAATCTCCCGTCTGTTCTCGGAAAAGTTGAACGTGGAAAGGCTGGATGACCCTCGAGAAATGACCATGCTGGCCCGACGCGTCCTTCGGAGACGATTTCTCGAAGCAGACATGGGGATTACCGGAGCCAATTTCGCGGTGGCCGACACGGGAGGCATCGTCCTCTTTGAAAACGAGGGGAACATCCGGCTGACCACCAGCCTCCCGAGAATCCATGTGGCCCTCATGGGGATTGAAAAGGTGATTCCCGGTCTGGATGATCTCTACGTGTTGATGCAACTCCTGGCGAGGAGTTGCACCGGCCAAAAACTCCCCACATACGTGTCCATGATCCACGGACCAAAGGGGCCTCGTGACCGGGATGGGGCGGAGCAATTCCACCTCGTTATCCTGGACAACGGCCGAAGCCGCATGCTTGAGGAAGACGATTTGTGGGAAACCCTGTTTTGCATTCGCTGCGGCGCATGCTTGAATATCTGTCCCGTGTACCTCCACGTGGGGGGGCATGCGTACGGCTGGGTCTACTCCGGACCTATCGGATCCATCCTTACCCCGCAGCTCCTCAGAGGCAAAAGTGCATCGCAACTGCCCTATGCAAGCACTCTGTGCGGGGCCTGCGCCGAGGTCTGTCCCGTCAAAATCAATATTCCCGCCATCCTGGTTGCACTGAGACAGCGTTACGCCGAGGACCCGGCCTGGCCGGGCGCGGCTTCGTCCTTTGAAAAGGCGGTCTTCGCCTTCTTCGGGCGTCTTCTTCAACACCGGGAGGCTTACGAGCGAGCCGCCCGGTTTGCAGGTTGGCTCCAGAGCCCCATTACCCGACTCCTAGCCGTCGCAGGACGCAGGGTTCCCTCCGGCATTCTGGAAGCCGTACGAAACGCACCGCCCCTTGCGAGGCGAAGCTTCTACAGGGAGTGGAAATCCGGGAACCGACGTGGAGGGAAAATAGACCCATGACCGCCCGTGAGAAAATCCTTTCGCGTAT
>CAYVUX010000046.1:0-2397 GCA_964455075.1 uncultured Desulfobacteraceae bacterium
GGGGCCCTGGCCCTGGCCCGGCACCCGGCCCTCCACTCCATCGGCGTGACCGTGCTTTTCGGCATCACGGCCGCGGTGCCCTCGGCGCTTCTCGTCATGCCGGCGCTTTTTCCCGGAGAAAAGCGGGACCCGAGAGACGGAGAGGATCTGGCTGTGGGCTAAAGCAGGGATTGTGTTCGGGGAAATGCCGTGCCGCCGGGGATTGCCAGGGAAAAGGCAAGAGCGGGCAAACCCGGGAAATCGCGGCATTCTGATTTCGGTCTGAAGGTTCGCTCCGTCATTCCGGACGAAAGGGAATGTGCAGCCGTCATCCCGGCCAAGCCCCGTGAAACGGGGTGCGAGCCGGGATCCAGAAGTTCACATTATGATGTCCTTTTCGTGGATTCCGGATCTCCCTTGCTTCGCATCGGTCGTCCGGAATGACGTTTTTGGGAGATTGCGGCACAGTCTCGAAAGCCGGGATGACGAAGAGGAACAAGAGAAAGAGCGGCAGGAAACCGGAGCATTCCCCTCTCTTTCAGAGGTACGGAGGGTGGGGATGAACCAAAAAAGGCGGGGCCGGGAGGAAAACCCCGGCTCCGCCCGATTATTTCGGCGAAAACTCGCGCCCCTCAGGGCGTGATCTGGACCGGGGTGGAGGTCTCGTTCGAGACCGCTTGCTCAAACCAGCGGGTGGTCGTGTAGGGGAGGTCCCAATCAAGGACCCGCGCGTGAACGTTTACCGTCGTCCCGACGTAGTATGACAGGTCGCTGATTCTGCCGTAGAAGTTGATCCGGCAGCCGTCCTTCGTGGGCCCCGGGGCTGTGATGTAGGTCATCGCGCCTCCCATACCGTACGGAAAATAGAGCCCCACGACCGGTGTGCCGATCGCATCGTAATCGCCGCTGAAGGCCACGGACCCGGTCACCATGCTCCCGCTCGCCGCCGTGGCGGGAAGCTGAAGGTCGCTGATCACGAGGGGCAGGCCGCTCCCGCACCCTCCCGAGGCGTCGAACGTGGTGGCGCAGATCTGGGCGCTCCGGGGCGACTCGTTGGCGGCTGCGTCGTAGGCCGACACCTTGTAGCAGTAGCTGGTGCTCGGCGTGAGTCCCGTGTCACTATAGGTCACGACGGCGGCCACTATGGGGACATCTGAAATAGTGGCCGTGTAGTCCTCGATCCCCTGGGTTTCCATCACCACGGTCGCCGTGGAGACGGTGGCCAGCTTCGTATCCAGAAGGACCCCGTTCCGGTAGATATTGTAACCCTCCACTCCCGTGTCGTCGGTGGAGGAATTCCAGGAGAGGTTGATCTGGTTTTTGGAGATCACCGTGGCCGTGAGTCCGGTCGGTACGGTGGGCGCCTCGCTGTCCGTGGAGGGCGCCGTCACACGGACTTCCACCAGGTCCATGCACAGCTTGTTGAAGTCGATCACGTTGTTTTTCTTGGTGTCGACGGCGAAAAAGAAATAGTACTTTCCCGCGGCCGTGGGGAGCCCCGGAACCGAACCCAGGGGGATCTGGGGCAGGGCGAAAAGCGGCCCTCCAAAAATGGGCGGGAGTTCTCCGCTCGATTTCACCCAGGAAAGCGCGGAAAGGCTCAGGTAGTAGAAGCCCGAGGGCGTGTACGCGGCGACCCACCAGTCCCCCTGTTTGCCCGCCTCCGTACCCGGGTCGAACTGGATGCTCACGTTCAGGGGGTCTCCCTGGGATATGGCGATGGGGGCGTCTGACCCGTTCGCCTTGATGTCCGGCATGCAGCCGGCCTGGGCCGGAGCGCCGTTTGCGAACAGGCAGATCGCAAACAAAAGAATTGTCATCACAACCAACAAAGAACGCTTCATGGGAGTCCTCTCCTTTCATTCCTGAGCACATGGCCTCCGCAATTTGCCGCGGGCCTCATCCGCGCCCGACCGCTTCCCCGGACGCCGGGCAACATGCCCTCTACTTCTGCCACTCCTTGGCAAAAATCTCCGCAACCCTGTCCACCTGGTTCGGGTCGATATTCAAAGCCTTCGCCACCTCCCGGTAGAGGGTCTTCCGGTCTTCGTTTTCCGCCTCCACCAGGTTCTTCACATCCCTTCGCTCCTTGAGCCCCAGTTTTTCCGCACCGGTGAGCGCCAGGTACCCGTTGTCCTGCTCCTTGAGCAGGCCCTTTCCGTAATAGGGCTTCATCTGCTGATAACGCTGTTTCATCCGCTCCTTGAGGGCCCGGATCGTAGGGTTCGAGACATCGGTCACTTCCTGGGCCCAAGCCGGGCCGAGGAGCCGTCCGGCGTGGAGGCCCTTGAAGAGGGCGCCCTCCTGTTTCCCGGACGAGCCTTCTTGATCCTGCCCGGTTCTTCCCCGAACATCATCCACGATCTCGCCCGCAACGCTTTCCACCTTTTCGGCGGGAAAGTAAATGTTGATAGTGAC
>CAYVUX010000046.1:2407-13202 GCA_964455075.1 uncultured Desulfobacteraceae bacterium
AGGAGCAGCGCAGCGCCGCCCGCGATCCAGAGGGGTTTTCGTAAGCACTTCATGGGCATCCTCCGTTTGTTTCATTACTTGGAGCCCGTCCCCCTGCGCGGCAACCTTTGCAAGCACGCCGCTCCAGCCCGGGGCGGGTAGAGTTGTTCCCGAAATTTCATTTTTACACCATCCGAACGCCGAAGACCACCCCTTTTTCACGCGACGAGCCTTCGCGCTCGAGGAACGCCTTTGGTCTCGACGGACAGGCGACCGAAAAAATACAAGCCCGAAATCAGTGATGCCATGCATGTGACTTTCCAAGCAGTGCAAAATGGGGCACAGGGTTCTGCGCAGTATTCACCGAGGATGATCGAAACCCGTGAGACAATAGCCCCCACAGCCTTAGAATTCGAACACGCTCCCTGCCGAAGCGGGCACGAACCGGTCTTCAAAGTGCTTCGACAGTTCGATCATCGCCCGGATGCCCGTGCAGTGGGAGACGCCTATGAACGGAATGGAGAACTTTTCCAGTTCGTCGATCGCGGCGGCCAGGCTCTCGGGGCCGTAGAACATGAGGTGCGTTCCCCCCAGAACCCCCCGGAGCCGGTCGATGCCCATCTCGTTCCTCAGATAATCCAGGATGTTGAGGAGCCCCGCGTGCGCGCAGCCCAGAACCAGCAGGGGACCCTCGTCGGTCTCCAGGAGGAGGCTGCTGTCGTCCTCTATGGGATCGATCGCGAGTTCGTCCCCCTCCGGCCGAACCAGCTTCGCATCCCCGGGAAAGCGATCCGGATCTCTCCGGATGCCCGTGACAAACCAGAGGCCGGGCTTGATTTGGCTTGTTTGACGGACAAACCGGAAGGACGCCCCGAGCGCTTCGAGCTCCTCCCGGGAATACGGACAGCCGATGGAACGCGGGGGCTCGCCGGAGTCCGGGGCATTGAGCTTCATGTGTTTCTCAAAAACGGCCGGGTGCACCACGACCTCCACGCCTCCCGCCTGCTCGACGACCCATTTGATTCCCCCGGTGTGATCATAATGGCCGTGACTGAGGAAGACGGCGGAGAGCTTCTCCAGGTCTTTCCCCAGGAAATCGAGGTTCATCGGCAGGGAAAGGCCCGGTCCCGTATCAAAAAGCACTTTTTCCTCGTCCCTCTCGATCATCAGGGAAAAGCCGTGCTCGCCCACCAGCCCGGAGGCGGCGATGTAGTTGTCGCAGAGAATCGTAATGTTTGTTTTCATGTCATCTCCCCTTGAATTCGGGCGTCCTTCGCTCCCGGAAGGCGCGCTTTCCCTCTTCGAGATCCCGGCTCCTGAGCGAACGCAAAAAGAGGTCCTTGAAAAGGTCTTGGTCCTCTTCTCCGATCTCGGGATATTCCGTCATCCGGTAAAGGATCCGCTTGGTGCCCTTGAGTGCGAGGGGGGCATGCTTCGCCACTTCCGAGGCCAGTTCGTACACCGTCTCCTCGAGGGAAGCGGCGTCGACCACGTGATTGACGAGCCCCATGGCCAAGCACTCCGCGCTCCCGTAGTTTCTCCCCGCAAGAAACATCTCCAGGGTCCTGGCAAACCCCAGGATCCGCAGGAAGCGTTTCAATCCCAGGTAGTGATAAACAAGTCCCAGCTTCGCCGGAGGCATGCCCATGGCCGCGTTTTCGGCCGCGATCCGGATATCGCAGGCAACCGCCAATTCGCAGCCGCCGCCGAAGGCGTGTCCGTTGACCATGGCAATCACGGGAAACGGAAAGGACTCGACGGCCCGGAATGCCGTTTCCAGAGGCGGGGTCTCTTTGAGTGCCTCTTCGGCATCCGGCGGAGATGTGCTCGGCAGTGCGGTGATGTCGTACCCCGTGGAGAACGCCCTGTCGCCGGCTCCGCGGATCACCAGGACCCGGAGCCCGTCATTCTTCGATAACACCTGAACAGCCCGGGTCATCTCTTCCAGCAGCGCCGGCGTGAGAAAGTTTCCCTTGTCCGGCCGATTGATGACGAGAGTGGCTATCGCGCCCTCTCTTTTCACAATGAGTTCTTGTGCTTTCCCCATAACACCCTCCGCGCCGGAACACCCGGAAGTTTTCCGGCGGCATGATATCTTGCGGCCGGCGATGGACGCCCTTGGCTTTTGAGCCAGAAGAGGCCTGAGAATACCAGAACCCTGAACAAGATGCCACGTCCAAAGCGAAACAGGGCTCACGGAGCTGCATTGAGGGAAGGCCCGCTCGCGAGCCTTGATCGGCCGGTCTTGTTGTGATAGGGAGTGGATATTTCGAAATGAAAGAATACCCCTTGCTTCCGTCGAATTTGGAAGACGGTATGGAGAGAAGCGTATGCGTCGGATCGAGATCAAAAGAAATCCGGACCAGGAGGAATTGGACGAACTCGGCGTGGAGGACTGGCCCGTGTGGACCAAGGAGGAATCCGAGTTCCCCTGGGAATACGACACCGAAGAAGTGTGCTATGTTCTGGAAGGCCGTGTGACCGTGACACCCGACGAGGGAGGACCCGTGGAGATCATGAAAGGAGATCTGGTCCGGTTTCCAAAGGGAATGTCCTGCACATGGAAAGTAACAGAGCCCATCCGGAAACGGTATAACTTTCCTGAGTAGACCCTCGGCCGGGACGTTCCATGTATCAGAGTACAGAACGTGGCGCGATGCTTCATCCCGGCCAAATCCCGCGAACCCGGGGGCAGGTCCAGAAGTTCACAATATGTTGCCGCTCTCCTGGATTCCGGATTTCTCTTCGCGTCGTTCATTTGGAATGAATTCGTCTGATAAGCCGGGATCGTATCGCTGAAACGGCATGCCGGAAGCGCCCCTGCCTCCTGCCTCAAGCGGAGCCGGAGCGTTTACAAAAACCGAGCGGCCTGAGAAAGACCGCCGGCCGCAGCAAAATGGAGGATCTGATGATGAAACATGCATTCGGGTGCCCCGAAAAGACAAAGAGACTTTTCGTTGCCTTTTCCGCCCTCCTCTTTTTCGGTTTCCTGAGTTCCTCCGCCCACGGGGACGGCATGGTGATCGATCACACCTGCACGGACATCGAAAAGGTTCCCGCGTACTGGATAGAGATGGCGAAGCGCCAAACTCTCCATTATGCCCACACATCCCACGGAAGCCAGATCGTCTCCGGGGTCCTGGCCCTTTATGATCTGGATCCGACATACCGTGTGGCCGTTCGCGAGAGCGGTTCGGAAGGACTGCCGCCGGCACAGCGACCACCGGCTTTGCGCATCTACGACGGGAATCCGCCTGAGACCTATATCGAACCGTACGATTACTGGGAGACCAAAGAAGGCCGGGACCGGACCTGCAGCGTGGCAGACACCGGGAAATACGATTTTTCCATGTGGAGCTGGTGCGGCCAGCTCTCCTGGTACGGAGATGAGCAGATTCAGGACTATCTGAATAGAATGGATCAATTCGAATCCAGGTATCCGCACATGCGTTTCATCTACATGACCGGGCACCTGGACGGAACGGGCTCCGGGGGAGACCTTCACCGGAACAACGAGACCATCCGGGAGTACTGCAGGACGAACGGAAAGGTCCTGTTCGATTTTGCAGACATTGAACGCTACGATCCCGACGGAACCGACTACCTGGACCTCGGCGGCGATGACGGGTGCAACTACAGGGGAGGCAACAACTGGGCGGAGGAGTGGTGCGCCGACAACCCCGGAAGCGATCTTTGCATCTGGGAAGACGCTTACGGAGACTGCGCCCACAGCAAGCCGCTCAACTGCCATCGCAAGGCCCGGGCGTTCTGGTGGATGATGGCACGTCTCGCGGGCTGGCAGGCGAGCCCGTGCGGGTCCATCGATATTCAAACGGCCTCCATACACGTACCATGCCTCGACCTGGATGCGGCCACACGCTACTGGCTTGACATGCGGCTTTCAAAAGGGGCGTTTGTGTTCTGGGATGCGGGGGTGGCCGAGGGCTCCGCCGGGAGCTGCGCCTCATTTGACCCCGGGACCGGCATCCTCCATATTCCCTGTCTGGATTTCGGGGTGAAAAGAACCTATTGGCTGGATCTTCGGCTCACAAAGACCGGATTCACCATCTCGGATTTCGGAATGAATCCGGAGTAGGTACGGCGAAGAAATCCTGCCTCCAGAGGGTTCGATGAAGGGCTTTCGCTTTCAGGATTTCGGAAGGAGTCTGTCTTGCCTCACGTCAGAATCCGATCGTCCTTTGCCGTCGGCCGGACCGAGCAGTTCCAATCCCGTTTTGGTTCCGGACAAGACCTGCTGCTCCAAATCGCCCCGGGGACTCCTGTGGGTGGCATGCTCAGGATGCTGACCGAACTGGGACCGGCGCATGCGTATGATGACATGATGATCCACGTGTTTGTAAACGGAAAGGCCGTGGGATTCGACCACCTGCTCCGGGACGGGGACGTAATCGACCTCCACATCCCCGTGTCTGGGGGTTGAGAGACATATCAAGAAATGAATGCCCAATGGCCTCGCAGTTCACTCTTTATCGAGGATTTCCCTGATCTTTTCTGCTAGTTCCTTCAAATTGAAGGGCTTTTGGAGAAATCCGCTGCATCCGTTCTGCATGATATCCCGGGCCGTGCCTTCGATACTGTACCCGCTGGAAAGAAGCGCCCTTACCCCGGGGTTGATCGCCTTCAGGCGGTGGTAGGTTTCTTTGCCGCCCATACCGGGCATGATCATGTCCAGGATGACCATGTGGATGGATGCCGCGTTTGCATCGTAGATTTCCACCGCCTCTTCGCCGCTCTTTGCGACCAGAACGCTGTAGCCCAGGCGGGTTAAAAGCTGCTCCCCGATTTCAACGATCATTTCCTCGTCATCCACAAGCAGGATGGTCTCCTCGCCTCCCGGCATCCCGTGCAAATTTTTAGCTTGCGCCCCGGGTCCGAAAGACTTCCCCACCGATGCCGGCAGATAGAGGACGAATGTGGTCCCTTCGCCTTCTTCGCTGTTGACGTCGATGATTCCTCCATGCCTGTTGACAATCCCGTACACAGAGGCAAGCCCGAGCCCGGTGCCCGTTCCCCTGCCCTTGGTGGTAAAAAACGGCTCAAATATCCTTTGCCTGGTGGCCTCATTCATCCCCGTCCCGTTGTCGGACACCATGACTTTCACATATTCTCCCGGCTCGGCTTGAAGCGGCTTCGCAAAAGCATCATTGAGACGCGCATTTTCTGTCTGAATGTAAAGGTCGCCTCCATGAGGCATCGCCTGCCAGGCATTCAGATACAGGTTTAGGAGCGCTTGATCGACCTGGCCAGGGTCCGCCTCCACCATCCAGATGTCCTCCTGATACCGGGCGTGGACGGCAATTTCCTTCCGCGTACGCGCGAACATCTCTATGCCCCGTTTCACCACGTCATTCATGTTGATCAGTTTGGTTTCATATTTTCCCCCCCGGGCAAAACCCAGGAGCTGCTTTGTCAGCCCCGCACCCTGTTCCACGTATCGTTCAATGTTCTTGAGCCGTAGGTAGTCCGGATCCTCCATGCCTCTGTCCAGCAAGACCAGGGACACGTTCCCCTGAATTCCCATCAACACGTTATTGAAGTCGTGGGCGACTCCCCCCGCCAGCTGGCCAAGTGACTCCATCTTTTGGGCCTGCTGAACCTGGATCTCCAGCCGTTTTTTCTCCGTGATGTCCTCATAGGTCACCAGGAGATCTCCCGTACCCAGTTTCACGGTTCTGAAATGGATTTCTTTTTCAACACCATTCTTGCACGTGACTCCAAAGATGCGGGGTTTGGCCTCGCCCACCTCGGCGCCCGACAGATCTTCCATCCAGGTGAGTTTTACCCGCCGCCTGTAGGCCGGATCGGGAAACGCCGCTTTAAACCAATCGCGTCCCCAAGGGACGTCTTCCAGGGCATATCCGAAGATTTCCGTAAACTTGGGGTTTACGTATTGATAGCGGCCGTCTCCCGCAATCAGGGAGACCCCGAACGGGGCTTCCTCGACCAGGATCCGAAACCTCTCTTTTTCTACTTTCAGGGCCTCCATGGCCCGCTTGGGCCCGGTGAGGTCTACGGCGATTCCTCTGAGACACGCCACCTTTCCTTCTTCAAAAACAGGGGTTACATTCACGGAAATGGGGAACGTATTCCCGTCCTTTCGTCGCGCCGTATACTCGATGCTTCCAAGCAGCCTTCCGGCAAGGAGGGTGCGGAAATCGTTCGTCGCCCTCTCACGGTCTTCCGGGACGAGCAAATCCGTACCATTGACGCCCCTTTGCATGTCGTCAGAAGTGTACCCAAACAGGTCGAAGCCGATGCTGTTGACGAAATCGATCCTGCCCTCTTTGTTCATCTCAAAAACGATTTCGGGAAGGGCGTCCACCATTTCCCTGTACAGGCGTTCACTCTTCTCCAGGGCTTCCTGAAAGCGCACGCGCTCGGAGACTTGCCTTCTCAATTCCTCGTTCAGACGTTCGAGCTCCCGGGTCCTCTCTGCAACCCGTTTTTCCAGACCCTGGTGCGCGGTCCTCAGATCCCTTTCCGCTTGCTCCAGACGCCCGGCCTTCTGTTCCAGTTCCAGGTTTTGTCGTCTAAGTGTATCCCTGCTCTCCTTGAGCAGCCCGGAAGCGTATGACGCGAGATATGCCAGGCCGAACAGCGAGCCGGTGATGACGAAAACGAACAGGAGCTGGACCGCCAGGGGCGGCGGCGAATCGAGCATTACGTGGTATTCGGGAAGAACCCCGGCATAGCTCAGCATCACCAGCAGGGCGAAGGTCCCCGAGCAGAATCCCGCCGCCACGAAGGAGAACTTGCGGGGAGAAACCACCCCGATATAGATGATCAAGGCGGCATACACGGGAGTAAGCCACGTGGCTTCGATCCCGCCGAGGAAATATATGATGCCGGTGTACCCGATCACCTCCAGCAGATTCACCGACATGGAGAAATAGCGATAGAGCGTTCTTCTGCGGATTTTTTTCGCGAAATAAAGCGCCGGAGGGTTGATCAGGATGATGTAAAGGACAGACACCGTAACGCCTGAAAAATGGCGAAACTCGATGAACCCCAGAGAGTAGACGAGCAAAATCAACAGCCACAGGGCCACGCTGGCGCCGGACCGGACCAAAGCCCCCTTCAGGTGTCTGTTGAAAAGCTGGGCTATACGCTCCTCAGGAAGACGGGAGGCGTTCACATTGCGTTCTTCCCCCATTGGAAGCTCCTTCTCCCCGAGAGTTCTCTCATCCCTTTGCTCATATCCCAAGAGCTTTGCTTCGGATCATACTGGAGCTCGGCGCCCAAGGCAAGGGGAACCCGAAGACGGCGTCCGACCCGCCGCTTCACCCCTTGTTTGACTCCGGCGTTTGCCGGAAGAGACCGGGAATTTCGGCCCATGGGTTGTGCTCTGGAAGTCGGCCATCCACGCAAACATGGGGACGGCCGTTCCCGATTCCGCGTCATCGGGGGGCGTTTACTGAATCAGAGCTGCCGGGGACCCGCCCGGAGGGTGGGGACTGCGTCACCCGTTAGGGTGCGCAGAGAAAGGGCGGCGTTTTTCAAAGGTCTCAGCACACTGCAGGAACCAAGGTCAAAGGCAAGCCCGCTCGCAAAATCCCGCCTCGGCCGGGAGACAAGTGTTTTCCCACAGCCTCCTTAGAGCATCGCAAAGACGGCGTGGACTGTAACCTTGATTTCCTTCTTCCTGCTTGCCGTATTGTAAACGCCGTAGCTTGAAACTTCTGTGGAGAAAGGCTCCGTAATCTGAAACACTCCGGCCCTCAGGGACAGCAGCTTTCCGAGACCGACTTCCGTATTCTCGAGGATCTGCTCCGCTCTTTCCCGGGCATTGGCCGTCGCTTCGGACAGGAGTTCCTTTTTGAGTTCATCCACTTTGGAGTAGAAGTACTTGAGGTCTGATCCCTGGAGCTGGATCCCTTCCTCGACGAGGCCTTCCGGATAGAGCGCCAGATTTTCCACCGTTTCAAGATCCTGCGAGATCAGGTAGGCGTCCTGCCGAATGCGGTACCCGCTGATTTCCCCGTCGCGGTTATAGGTGGGCATGGTATTCACGGGGTTCAGGTTGATGTTGGACGCCGGGAGGCCCCGGGCCTCGAGCATTTTGAAAAGCATCTCCCGGCTCGACATCAGTTTCCTGTAGCCGGACTTCATGTTCCCTGGACTTGCCGTCTCCTCCAGGGTGACCGTCCATTTTACCGTGTCGGCCTGGTATCGATGGGCGGCAATCCCTACGACCTTGACGGTCTCGTCCTGCGTCCTCGCCTCATAGAAGAACAGGCCGAATACCAAAGAGGAAAGTACAAGGCAACCTCCGAGAATGCCGATTCCGATCAGATTTTTGCTCTCCATGTTTTAGCCTCCCAGCGAGCCGGAAAAGCGCGCTCTATGTATGGATGAAAACTACGCAAGCGGCGGAGGTATGTCAAGAAATTCCCGGCCGGCCTGCTTTTTCCATGCGCCGAAGCCCGAAATGCGCACGGGACACTCCGATCGAGCCCCATTCTAATGGGAAATCCACCGAGTCCCTTGCGGCCCTTCCCCGCCCGACCGGGGCGGCTCGCCGGGGAAACGGAGAGGGCTTGAATGAGGTTTTTTGTCACAAGATTCCTATTTGCTTTGACTTGGTCGAGGATATCTGGTACCGATACCCAAAAAAATGGTTATCAGGGCAAGAAAGGGGGTACACATACAATGAGTTCTGAGTCTCCGTTGAAGGGCAAGAGCGTACTCGTGGTGGATGACGAGCCGGACGTGCTCGAAACCGTTGCCGAAGAGCTGGACATGTGCATTGTAGACAAGGCGCAGGATTACAACACCGCAATCCAGTATCTTGCCAGTTACACCTACGATATCGTTATTTTGGACATCATGGGGGTAAACGGATTCGACCTCCTCGAAAACTCTGTGGACAGGGGGTTTCCCACCGTCATGCTCACGGCCCACGCCCTTACACCCGAGGCGATCAAGAAATCCATGAAATTGGGTGCTGTAACCTTTCTGCCCAAAGACAAAATGGCGGAACTCAAACCTTTCCTCGAAGAGGTCGTCCTGGGTGAAGGCAAACCCATCTGGAAGAAATTCTTTGACAGCCTGGGGGACTATTTCAACAAGCGCTTCGGACCGGATTGGCTGGAAAGAGATCAGTACCTCAAGGAATTTCGAGATGAAGTGGTAAAGCAGGGGGGCTAGCATTTCTGAATTGGAACCTTGCAAGTGCCCAAGAATATTTACGGATGGGCGCCGTTGGATCTCCAATGCAGGAACTCGGTCTCCGGGGTGGGGGAAGGGCCGTCTCTCGGGGATATGAAAGCGAGGTTGCCCATAGCCGGGAGAAGCTCTTTCCGGAACAAATCCCGAAGCCGGAGGCGCTTTGGCCCGCCCCAAAAGAAAACGGGCATTCCCCCGGGCCACGGAATGCCCATCTGTCCGAATTTGATGGCCTCCTACACGACCTTCACATTGATTGCGGAGGGTCCCTTCTTGCCTTGCTCGATGTCAAAGGTAACCCTATCGCCTTCCCTCAAAGACTTGAATCCAACCCCTTCAATTCCCGAATGATGGACAAACACATCGGGGCCGTCTTCCTGCTCGATGAATCCGTAGCCCTTGCGGTCATTAAACCACTTCACGGTTCCATTCGCCATGGCGGCAACCTCCTTTCCCCCAAAGATTTTGCGGTTCCACACTTCAGGTCGCCACTCATGACAAATCATGACAGATGGAGCCTACCCTCAGAACGAAACCCGCGCACCACAAAAAGCGGGCGCAAAAACGGTCTCAATAATAGCAGTTTTTTGACTCAGATCAAGCGATTTCAATTTCTCCTGTGCTTTTTTTTCCAAAAATACTAATCCCAGGCAACCGTGCCACCGGGGTTGCACCCTTCGAGCCGGGGACATATCCCTCCTTTCGTCCCTGGGACTAGTCAACGAATGACCGGCCCCTCGCGGGACGCAAACACTCTGTTCACCCTTTTGATCATGTCCTTGAAACGGATCCGGTTGTCAGGGTTCTGATTCACCACATTCACTCCATGGATACCGCCCCGTTTCACCAGGTACTCCACTCCGTCCTCTTCAACCAACCCGTTAATGCGAAAGACATCGTTTTGGAGGACGGCATGGATGCCGATCTTCTCGTAGGGAAATGTCTTGAAAAGGGAGGCAAAGGCTCCCGCCAATCCGGCAAAGGGGCTCCCGCCCCCTCCCAGCCTTGCGATGTTTTCCACGGCCTTGATGCTGATCCTCTGGGGCGTTTCCTCGGTCGGCATGCTCTCTATGAGCATGTCGAACTTCTGGGGCTGCCCGGATGCTATGGTCAGGCTTTCCGCGTATCCCCGAAAAATTCCCTGAATCTCTCCAAAGCCCGTTTCCGAAGTGATCTGGGACATGTCCAGACGCGACCAACGTGCATTCAGCTTCAGCTTTGGAATGCCTGAAAAGAGATTGTTCATTTCAACGCCATCGAGGACCACCTTTCCTCCGAAAACCTCGACCCGGATTTCCCCTTCCCTCCCCCGAATGCGCCCCTTCTCAAAGACGATCGGATTTAGCGTGCCGGAAACCGTACCATTCGCTGATTTGGGAAAAATCTCGGAAAGAAATGGGGAAAGATCCACAGAGTCCAGGCTGAGATCCGTGCGGATCGTCCTCTCGGGGTCAAAAAGGTTGCTTGCGGTGACAGACCCCAGTCGCGCCTCGCCGCCCGGAATCTGAATGGAAAGAGGCCCCGGCACAACCAGCCGGTTGGGTCCGGCCAGCAGAGAGACGTCCAGCGCCTGAGGAGGCAGAAAAGGCAGCCTGAGTTCTTCAACGGACAAATCCCCCCTCGCCGTCGG
>CAYVUX010000047.1:0-13163 GCA_964455075.1 uncultured Desulfobacteraceae bacterium
GGCCGAACGCCTTGTAGTCGTGCAGGTAGTAAGGAAGAACCACCATGACGCCGGAAGCCGCAATCCCAACGAGGTAGGTGAACTGCGCAATATAAAATCCCCACGACACGTCCCGGCTCATGCCCGTGATCTTCAGGCCCACATGGAACTGGTAAAGATAACACCCCAGGCCTATCCCCATGAGAGCAAGCAGGAAAATGAGCCACCCCCAGTACCGTTGAGTTCCGCTTATTGCTCTGTCAAGCATAACCACCTCACACAATGAAGAAAAGGTTCGGTTCCGAGCCCAGCTCCGGCTTTCGCCGAATGGTATAGCGTTTCCTCAGGGTCTCCCTGACCCGGGAACCCGGATCTTCCAAATCGCCGAAGACCATGACGTCTGCTTTAAGCTTGTTGGCCGCCTCCACGCAGGCCGGCCACTCGCCCACGGCCAGGCGTTCCGCGCAGAACGTACACTTCTCCACCACACCTTTAGAACGGGTCGGATAATCCTGATTTGTCGGGTAATCGGGATTCAGCTCTTTTGGGGCCAACCTCGGATCCCCCCAGTTGAAACTTCTCGCGCCGAACGGGCACGCCGCCATGCAGAACCGGCACCCGATGCACCGGTGCTGGTCCATCATGATGATCCCATCCTCTCTCTGCCACGTGGCCTTGGTGGGACAGACCCGAACGCAGGGAGGATTGGTGCAGTGATTGCACATGAGAAGGAAGTTTCGATGCTCGATGTCTTCTCGGATGAATGCGTGCTCTTGGCCCGGAAAGCTGTGTTCGTAGTCTTCTTTCCAGATCCAAAAGATGGCTTCTTTGGCATCGCCGAAGTCCGGAACATTGTGCTCCTGGTGGCAGGCCCGGATGGCCTCGTCCATGATTTCTTCGTTCATCCTGGGAACGTCGACAACCATGGCCCATCTCTTCGCCTTCGTCAACGCGGGCTTGCCCATCTGCGCGTCGACTTCCCCGGGGGCAAGCAGTTCAAACGCCGTCTTGCCTCCCAGGCCAAAGAGGGCGGAAACCCCGGCGACCTTCAAGAACTCTCTTCTGCTGACACCCATCAGTTTTTCTCCTCGGTCTTCGTGGGCGGCTCAACATGGCACTCCCAGCAATACGGTACAACCCCCAAATAATTGTGGCACTGATCACAGAAATCCTGCTTGTTGGAGTGGCAATCCATGCAGGTCTGCTGAAGGCTCTTATAGTAAACCTTGTCTTTGGAGGTCTTGTAGAACTTTTCGTCCTTCCGCATCACCTGTTCCACGGCGTCAACCACCCGCAGATGCCATGTTCCCTTGCCGGTATCGTAATATCTCTCTCCGTCCCTTACCACCGTATTGCGCCAATCCTCCAGCAACTGCATATGGTACGGCGTCATATAGGCCAAAGGAGCGACACAAGTCTCGGCCTCTTTTGCCTTTTCCGTGAGTTTCGGGTCCGGGGCCTTTGCAGCCTTCCCCGCATTATAGAAGAAGGGGGCTAACAGCAACCCGACGCCGATGATGAGACCGGCTAAAATCTTCCCTCCATCATACATCCTCTTCCTCCTCCATTCCCGCAAGAGGTTCACCACGCAGGTCCGTTGTCCTCTCCGTTTCCCCGTCAAAGACCAGGGCGTTTGCAACCAGTTCGTGGACTCCGGTGACGTTCACTTCGGGGACCCAGTATTCCATCAACGGGGGAAAGACGGCCCGGTCGATGGCGCAGATGCACGAGAGCATATTCACGCCATACTTTTCGTGGACGTACTTCACGGCGTTGGCCCTGGGCAGACCTCCCCGCATCCTCAACTCCATATTTTCTCCTGCGTTGAGCCCGGATCCGCTTCCGCAACAGAAGGTCTGCTCCCGGATCGTGTTGGGAGGCATTTCGTAAAAGTTGTTGCACACGTTCTTGATCACGTAGCGGGGTTCTTCCAGAAACCCCATCCCCCGCGCGGTATTGCACGAGTCATGGAATGTCACGCTCAGATGGTCGTTTCGGGTGGGATCCAGCTTCAGCTTGTGATTTTTCATCAGATCGGCGGTAAATTCCACGATATGGACCATCTTGGTGCTCTTGGCGTTCTCAAACTTCGTGCCGGTAATGGGCGAGACGGGCTCCTCCAGGAAATCCGCGGGTCCATTGAAGGTGTCCATATACTGGTTGAGCACGCGCCACATATGGCCGCATTCCCCTCCAAGGATCCATTTTACCCCCAGCCGTTTGGCCTCGGCATACATCTTCGCGTTCAGCCTCTTGGCCATCTCGTGCGACGTGAAATACCCGAAATTCCCCCCTTCCGACGCATAGGTGCTCCAAGTGATGTCCAGACCCAGGGACTGGAGGTAGTGGAAGAGCATCATATATCCCATGCAGGTGTAGGTGCCCGGATCGGCGAACACATCCCCGGAAGGCGTAATAAAGAGGATTTCCGCACCCTTTCGATTGAAGCTGGGCTCCACCCGGATCCCGGTAATCTCTTCGATCTCGTCTGTGAAGAAGTCGAGCATATCCTTATACGCATGGGGTTGAATACCCAGATGGTTTCCCGTGCGGTAGCAGTTGGCTACGGGTGCCATGATCCAGTCGGTGTTCAGCCCCAGCAGATTGGTCAACTCCCGTCCGATGATCGTGATCTCCGCCATGTCGATACCGTACGGACAGAACACGGAGCAACGCCGGCACTCGGAGCACTGGTAGAGGTAATACCAAACGTCCTTCAGGACCTCCTCATCGAGTTTTCTGGCGCCGGCGAGCTTTCCCAGCAGTTTCCCGCCTTTGGTGAACTCCCCCCTGTACACGGACCGAAGCGTCTCAGCCCGCATAACCGGCATGTTCTTCGGGTCTCCGGATCCGATGAAGAAATGGCATTTGTCTGCACAGGCGCCGCACCTTACACAGATGTCCATAAACAGCTTGAAGCTGCGGAACCGATCCAGGCGGTCCTTCATCCCGTCCAGGAATATTTCTCTCCAGTCTTCAGGGAGCTTCCAGTCTTCCTCCACCGGACTCCAGTCCCGGGCATTGGGCATCCCCACCGTGGCCAGGTGCTTGCCTTTCGTCCCATAGCAGTAGATGCCCTCCCTGATTTCAGTAGGCTTGTCCAGCCACCCCTCCATTAGAGGTGGTTGATGCTGGATCTTCGCGGTTTCTTCGGGTTTCGGGGTCTCTGCCATGTCTACTCCTTTTCTTCTGTTGCTTCGGGGGAGCCGGGTTCCTTTTCCACCGGAACCCCGGCCTCAATCATGTGTTCTCTGAATTCGTCCTCGTATTCCTCGTAGGTGTGGACCTTCACCGGATAGTTCCAGGGGTTCACATGCCTGACAAAGCGGCTGTTGTTGGAGAGATTTCTCGTCGGGCTGAGAAATACACCCGCCATATGCATCAGCTTGCTGAACGGAAAATAAGCTATCAACACACTCAGGATAAACAAGTGGATGTAAAAGACGACTCCAATCCCTTCGGGGGCTTTCGGGCTGAACTTGAACAGTCCGATCGCCAGTTCCTTGACCGCCGTGATGTCCACCCTGATAAAATGCCGCATCGTCATCCCCGAAAGAACCAGCGCCAGGATCAACAGCAGGGGAAAATAATCGGCCGGAAGGGAAAGATAGCGAATCTGGCCTATGTAGATTCTTCGGACAAAGAGGTAGGTCACGGCCAGAAGAAGGAGCAAGTCCGTGAGATATACCCCGGGGATACCCAGGCCGCTTACGGGCAGCGGGCCCATCTGCATAAAGCCGTCAAGGGCCTCCAGGACCGCCACGAATCCGGGGATGGGCTCTGCAAAAAACCGAAAGTGCCTGAGAAAAATAACGAAGAAGGAATAGTGGAAAAGCAGCGCCGCCAACCACAACCATTTCTCCCACTCGTAGTTGATCTTCGGCCCGTCCTGCGTTCTCATGTACTCCAGACGGGTGTTCCTGAACAGGGAGCGGAATGTCAGGACCTCGAAGATCATCCTTGCGATCACTCCCCCCGTTCCTTTTGGATTGTCAACCCGGTTCGCTTTGATCCAGGGAAAGGACCACTGCTGGCCCGCGGTAGTGGGGATTCGGAACGGTACCGGAGAACGTGCCCAGCCGATCACCCGGACCACAATCCCCACGAAAAAGGTCGCCATGGCCGCGTAGGGAATGACGATCCCGAACAAGACCCTCAGGTCGAAGGCCCCCACTCCAATCCATGGGATCAGGACGATCACGCCAACTGCCAAGCCGGAAAAGAGGATGCTGACTATGAAATTCATAAACCACTACCTCGCTTCGAATAACGCCATGGGGTTTTGCCTAACTAGAGACCCGCCTTCTCATCCGGGATCTCGTACACCAAATTTGCCCTCTTCAGCAATCTTCCCACCTGGTTTTGGACCTCGTTCACCCGGAGCTGATAGATCTTGTGCCGGCACTTGGAATAGATATCAAAGGCCGTCAACGCAAGTTGATCGATTCGATCATCAAACTCCGCGAGGGATTCTGAGGCGCCGCCGCCCTCTTGCCGAACAAGGCGTTTCAAAAGCAGAACAAAACCAACGGCCTCGGAAGGCTTCATATCCTGAACAGCCCGAATACGGATAATATTCTCCAGGCAGCCATGAATCTTCTCTTGGTCTCCGCCGCTGATCATTCCGTCAAAGAGGTCTTCCAGCTCCTGGCGCACGGTCTGACCGACCGGGTTGGAAAAAAGGTCTTTCTCCTTCTTCAAAAACCGCCGGGAGTCCTCCGGATAGGTTTCCATGATAAGGTCGAACCATCGCCTGATAATGGCGCGTTTTCTGTCTCTTAACTGTTTTTCCAGATCCATGCCCCTGTCCCCGAAAGGCCGCTCGCTGCTCTCTGAAGGCCCCCAAAATCTCATAAGATCCATGAATTTCTATGCAATTGGGGGCCACTGTTGACCGAGCTCTATAGACAAATAAACAGGAAGTGTCAAGGAAAAAAACGGCGATCTCCCCGCAACTTCGCCGCTTCAGAAACCCTCTCTTGGGGAAGCTTGAAACCGACCCGAGAACAGGGACTCCGCCCCTTCGGCACCGGTCCGAAGCCTCTCCGCCCTGGCGCTTGACATGACCCGGGCTTGGTATTAAGATCGCCATCCAACTGTTTGCCTTGGGATTTCTACTGATCAAACTCCCGGAACCGGAAAGATGCACCCCTCTCAGGCTTTGCCGAACCCGGCCTCGGGCAGGGCTCCACTGATAGGGAGAGGGCGAAGGAAGGCTGGAAGACAAGCACCATTGGAGGGGAAAGGATATGGCCATCGACACTACCATATATGTTCGGACGCCGGGCAGGGCCTCGGCCTATCTCGACTGGCTTCAGATGCTCACCGGTGCGGGGCTCATCCTTTTCATGTGGAGCCACATGGTCCTCGTGGCAAGCGTAAATCTCGGGGCCGGCGCCATGGACACCCTGGCCCGCTTTTTCGAGGGGACTTACATGGCCCAGGTAGGAGGGCCCATTATCGGATTCACCTTTCTGCTTCATTTCGTGCTGGCCGCCAGAAAAATCCCGTTTCGTGCGGATCAACAGTCAACCATCTGGAAACACAGCAAAGTTTTGCACCACACGGATACATGGCTCTGGTTGGTCCAGGTCTTTACGGCCATGGTCATCCTCATCATGGGCTCTATTCACATGTGGACGGTCTTGACCGACCTCCCCATCACCGCGGCAAAAAGTGCGGCGAGGATACAGGGAGGTTTCTGGCTGGTCTTTTACCTGATCCTGCTGCCCATGGTGGAACTTCACGTGGGCATCGGGTTTTACCGGATCGCCGTAAAATGGGGGTTCATTCGGAGAAACCGCAGAAAGGGTATGAAGTCGTTCGAAAACATCCTGACAGGCATCTTTATCCTGATCGGGCTGGTGACGATCATCCGGTTCTGGACACTGTCCATCTAGGAGGGTGTTGGACTACCGCCTTATTGGAGCCTGTCGGAAAGGATTCAGATGCAAGGCTTCCGAGGACCCGTCCGCAGCCCGTTAGGGTGCAAAGAAAAAGGGCCGCTTAAGGACCTCGAGGCCTCGCGTGCGCGAAGCTTCGCCGGCCGATAAGAAGGAGAGACTGTTGGAAACGATTTACACGGATCTTTTGTGCATCGGCGCAGGCCTTGCCGCCGAACGGGTGGCCATTGAAGCGGGGTCTTCGGGATTTGACACCATCTGCCTGAGCATCGTCCCCCCGCGACGCAGCCACTCCTCGGCGGCCCAGGGAGGAATGCAGGCGTCCCTGGGCAACTCCTGCATGGGGGAAGGGGACTGCCCGGACGTGCATTTCCAAGACACGGTCAAGGGCTCCGACTGGGGTTGCGATCAGGAAGTCGCGAGAATGTTCGTGGACACCGCTCCTCAGGCCGTCAGAGAAATGGCCATCTGGGGCATCCCGTGGAACCGGGTCGTTGCCGGAACCTCCACATACTTCAAAGGCGGGGAAAAGTACGAGAAGGTCGAAAGGAGCGAGCGGGAAGGACTCATCACGGCGAGAGACTTCGGAGGCACGGCCAAGTGGAGGACGTGCTACACGTCCGACGGCACCGGCCACACGCTCCTTTACACCATGGACAACAAGGTTGTGGAGCTGGGTGTCACGGTCCACGATAGGATGGAGGCCGTCTCGCTCATCCACGACGGTCAAACATGCACGGGAGCGGTGGCACGATGTCTTAAGACGGGGCGCCTCAGGGCCTACCTGGCAAAAGCCACTCTCATTGCTACAGGCGGCTACGGAAGGATCTACCGGGAAACCACCAACGCCGTCATCAACGACGGAGGGGGTGCGATCTTGGCCCTGGACACGGGGATCGTTCCCTTGGGAAATCCCGAGGCCGTCCAATTCCATCCCACAGGGATTGTGCCCACCAATATCCTGGTGACCGAAGGCTGCAGGGGGGACGGCGGCACACTCCTGGACGCCGATGAGAAGCGCTTCATGCACGAGTATGAACCCAAGAAGGCCGAGTTGGCTTCCCGCGACGTGGTTTCCCGCTGGATGACCCACCACATCCGCGAAGGCCACGGGGTCAAAAGCTCTTACGGGGACCACCTCTGGCTGGACATCCGTCACCTCGGGGTGGCCCACATCAAGACAAAGCTCCGGGAAGTGGAGGAAATCTGCAACAACTTTCTGGGGATTGACCCGGTGACCCAGCTCATTCCGGTCCGGCCGGCCCAGCATTACACCATGGCGGGAGTGCGCACGGACAAGCACGGGGCCGCATACGGCCTCCAGGGACTCTTTTCCGCTGGGGAGGCCGCCTGCTGGGATCTTCATGGGTTTAACCGGCTGGGGGGAAATTCGCTCGCGGAAACCGTGGTGGCCGGCAAGCTGGTGGGCGAAAAGATCGTAGAGTTTCTAAAAGGTTATGAAACACGATTCGACACCTCCGTTGTCCGCGAGGCATTTACGAAAGACAAAGAGCGGATCCAAGAGCTCATCGACGGAAAACAGGGGAAGGAAAACGTCTATGAGGTCCGGGATGCCATGCAGAATGAACTCATGGAGCGGGTGGGCATTTTTCGAAACGGGAAAGATCTCCAGATTGCCGTGGACAACCTCCAGGAAATCCTTGCCCGGGCGCAAAGAGTCGGTCTTCGTTCGAACGGCCTCGGCGCAAATCCGGAGTTGGCCCTGGCCCTCAAAATCCGGGGTATGATTCGATTGGCCCTCTGCGTGGCATATGGGGCACTGACACGAACCGAGAGCCGGGGATGCCACGCCCGGGAAGACTACCAGGCTCGAAACGACCGGGACTGGCTGGTCCGCACCCTGGCGACCTGGCAGCCCGGGGACATGCTCCCCACGCTGAACTACGAACCCGTGAGCAAAGACTGGACCTTGCCCCCAGGAGAGCGCGGCTACGGAGTCTGCAAGATTATTACCTGCGAGGGAGACGTTATAGGAGACTGAGATGGGAAAGATGCTCACGTTCAACATTTTTCGCTACAACCCGATGGATCCCGATTCCACGCCGCACACACAGACCTTCCGTTTGGAAGAGGCCGAGCGCATGACCCTCTACATTGCCCTGACTCAACTCCGGGAGGAACAAGACCCCTCTCTCCAGTTCGATTTCTGCTGCCGGGCGGGAATCTGCGGTTCCTGCGCCATGGTCATCAATGGAAGACCGGGACTGGCCTGCAAAACCTTGACAGCTGATCTTCCCGACACTGCTACGTTGATGCCCCTTCCCGTATTCAAGCTCGTAGGCGATCTTTCCGTGGACACCGGCACGTGGTTCCGGGCCATGAACGAAAAGGTGGGGTCCTGGATCCACACGGACAAGACCCTGGATCCCTGTCAGGAAGAAGAGAGAATGGACAACGCCCGGGCGGAGGAGATTTACGAGCTAGAGCGATGTGTCGAGTGCGGGTGTTGCGTGGCCTCCTGCGGCACGGCGAACATGCGGGAGGATTTCCTGGGGGCCGTGGCCATGAACCGCATTGCTCGGTTCATCCTGGATCCGAGAGATGCGCGGACCGACAAAGACTACTTTGAGATCATCGGGACGGACGAAGGCATCTTCGGCTGCATGGGGCTATTGGCCTGTGAGGACGTATGCCCCAAGAACCTGCCGCTGCAGGACCAGCTGGGAATCCTCCGTCGCAAAATGGGTTGGACCGCGCTCAAGCAGCTCTTTCGGCTCGGGGGCTAGAAGCCGCCGGGGGAGATCTTTTCCCGCACCTCGCCTTCCCTGCTCAAAACAAAGACCATGAAGTCGGTCTCAGCCAACCTGGATTTCAAGTCGTCGAACCGAATGGCCTGGACTTCGTATTTCCGAGCTTCGTCTTTGGAAAGAAAATCAAGGCCTGCCTCGGCCTCTTCCTTTTCCAGGAAAACGGGGATGAAGGCCGCCTTCCTCTCCTTGTCTTCCTGCCCCAGGAACTGCTCGTCGCCCCCCGGGTCCTGAACCACGACCCAGATCCACTGATCATCTCGTAAGGACTTGGCCATCAATCACTTCCTCCCTTTCCTTGTTGGGCTGCCCGCCCCATTCTTATTATTCTCAGACTGAAGGTCCGGCGCTTCCCCTCGCTCTATCCGCCCTATCCGCCGGCCTAAGGTGTCCCGGGCTCTCGCCCTGAACCAAGATAGGGCTTGAGATCCTGATGCTCGAATGCCTCCCGGATTTCCCTCAGCGTATCCGCCTTTCTTCGCCTTCTGTGGCGGACAAGATATTGGATATCCTCCAGAATGGCATAGTAGCAGGGTACCATGGAGAGAATCAGCAGGGTGGCGAAACCCAGTCCCCACATGATGGCGGTGGCCAGCGGGGCCCAGAACACGGACTTGCCGCCCAGGCCGAAAGCCATGGGGGAAAGACCGAAGATGGTGGTAACCGAGGTCAGGATGATAGGGCGCATCCGTACGTGACAGGCTCGAACCACCGCCAGGTAGAGCCGATCCGGATGCTCCTGCCGGTACCGGTTGATAAAATCGATAAGTACCAGCGAGTCATTCACCACGATCCCCGTCAGGGTCAAAAGACCAATAAGTGTAACAAAGGTCAAGGGATTGTTGCTCACCAGGAGCCCTACCATTACGCCAAGTGTGACGAAAGGGATCGTGATCATGATGATGAACGGCTGCAGGAAGGAATTAAACTCCACCGCCAGGATGAAAAAGATCAGACAGAGGGCCAGGATGGCAGCCTCACCCAGGTCGCGCAGCGATTCGTTCGTCTCGTCCTGGAGTCCCCCGGCGATGAGCCTGGCGCCCGGATACTCCCCTTTCATTTTTTCAAAGGCTTCTCCGGCCAATTGGTTGGCCCTGACCGCGGTCATGCGCTCTCCACTCAGCCGGGAAAGCACTCCCGAGATGCCCTTGGGCTTCTCCTGCTCCTCCCGGATGTTGGCAGTCAACCGAACAGTCTGCTCTCCGTTATAGTGGTAGATATTATGAAAGCCCGGCACAAGCCGGATCTGAGCCACCTCCTTGAGCGGCACCTCGCCGTAACCCGGGAGGATGATGTTCATGTTGGTCACGTCGGCAAAATCCCGCCTGTACGGCCTCATGTACTTGAGTTTGATGTCCTGCTCCTCATCTCCCTGATTGTAGGTAGCCACCGCCAACCCGTGAAATCCCGCCTGTACGGCCATGATGAGTTGTTCCTGGTCAATCCCCAGGCGTTTCGCCCTTTCCTCATCCACCGTGATCTCCATGAACTGCTTGGCTCTCGAGTAATCGTCTTGAATATCCACGATTCCCGGGTGTGTAGAGAGCTCCTTGATGAGGCGTCTCGAAATCTCGGCGGAACTCTCCCATCCGGCCGATTGGATCTTCAGGTCCACGTCCGCTCCTACAGGAGGGCCCTCGAGCATCCTCTCAAGGGCAAAAGAAGTCGCCCCAAAGGAACGAAGCAATTCGCCCACCTCGTCCCGGATTCCCTCCATGAGTTCCAGCACGCTGTGCTCGCGCTCGCTTTCCGGCTTGAGGATAACGTTAAGGATCCCGTAGTGGCGACCGAAAATGGGCTCGTAGTTGATCTCTTTCATCCCTGCAATGGCAATAGGAGCTTCCAGTTCCGGTCCGATGTGCTCCTTCACCAGTTCGGTCAACGACATGAGCGTGTCCCGGCTGCGTTCCAGAGTGGAATTGACCGGCAGGTCAAAATAGATATTAAATCTCGGAAACACATCACTCTTGGGAAACATGACAAAGTCCGTCTGGAAGTACAGAAACAAGGCCAGGACCGTCGAAAGCACGATGACCAGGACAGAGATGTAACGATGCCGCAGGATCGTCCTGAGGTAGGGGTAATAGACCTTCCGAACCGGGGTGAAGATGTCCAGACGCTTCTTTATGCCTCCCGTGCGCCCCTCTTTCGGTCCAAACTCGGAGACGTGTGACGGCAACATGAAGAAAACCTCGAAAAGCGAACCGATCAGAGCAAAAATGACCACCTTGGGAAGCTCCGACATGTAGCGTCCGATGACCCCGCCTACCATGATCAAAATGGGAAAAAACGCGGCCATCGTGGTCGAAACCGACGCAAGAACAGGGGCCAGGACTTCCCGGCTGCCGTCCAGCGCCGCCTGGCGAAGCGGCTTGCCTTCTTCGATCCGCCTGTAGATGTTTTCCAGCACCACGATGGCGTCGTCCACGACCACACCGAGTACCAGAATGAGGGCGAAAAGGGTCAGCGCATCAACGGACAGACCGAAAAGCTTCATGAGTATGAAGGTGATCAGGAAGGCCACGGGAATGCCCACCGAGGTGAAAAGCGCATTCCGCAGCCCCACCGAAACCCACAGAATAATGAATACAAAAAGGATCCCCAGCAGCGCATTGGTCTGGAGCTCCTTGATTCGCCGCTTGATTTCCTGGGACTGGTCAAAATACACGGTGGTCTTGAGCCCGGGGTACTGCGTCGGGAGGTCCTTCATGGCGGCTCGGACGTCCTCCACGATGCGGATCATGTTCGTTTTCTTTTTTCTCTTCACGGACAGGACAAGCGCCGGCTTCTTGTCTATGAAGCTGAGGGTGGTCGCCCTTTCGAGTGTGGGAGTGATCTCGGCCACGTCCCGCAGATAGACGGTGCCGGAGTCGCCCTGCCTGAGGGCGATGCCGCCCAGGTCTTTCGGGTCGCTCGGCTCACCGGCCATTCGGATGGCGATCTCGTGCTCCCCCATCTCCAGAGTGCCGCCCGGAAGGTTTTTCGTCCGGCCTGCCAGGGACTCGGCGATCTCGTAAACGGACACGTTGTAGGCGGACATCCTGCGGGGATCCAGCTCCACCCAGATCTCGTTTTCCCGTTCTCCCAGGATGTCCACCTCGGAAACGCCTTCTATGCTTTCAAAAGTCTCCGCCACGTCCTCGGCAATATCCTGGAGCTGCATCATGGGCAGATCCCCCGCCAGGCCCACCATGCAAACAGGAAATACCGCCACGTCGATCTCAATGATTATCGGGACCTTGGCATCCGCAGGCAGTTCGTCGACACGGTCCACGGCGTTTCTGACTTCCTGCATGGCCTGGTCGATTTCGTAATCGGAAAGCTCGGTATGGAAAAAGACGTGAATCTTGGAGGTACTCTCATACGAATGGGATTCGTAACGCCGGATCTCGGAGATCCCTTCCAGTTCGTCCTCGATCTTCTTGGTAACGAGCTTCTCCATCTCCTCCGGAGAGTACCCCGGCGCAATGGTTATGATGAGGCCCTCGCCGATGGTGATGTCGGGATCCAGAAACCGCGGCATGGTCTTGTAGCTGTAGATCCCCAGGATCACGATGAGGATCAGCCCCATCCGGACAATGACGGGTCTTGATATGCCCAATCTGGTCAAGAACATCGGATTCTGTACGCACCGGATCGCATAAGACCCGGTCCGCTAAACCTCGCAGGGTTCACTCTTGATATAGGGAGGAAGAAGAGTTTCCCGATTCGGGCCGCAGAGGGGAATTCGAACCCGGCTCTTTTGGCCGGTCCAAACGCTAATAGGCCACCGGATCCCCCGTGGTCAGCCCGGCGGGACTCGTGATCACCAATTCACCCCTCTCGATTCCCGACAGGATTTCTATTCGCTGGTCGTAATATCCTCCCAATTCGACCTTCTTGAACAGGGCCTTCCCGTCCTCCACCACGTAAAGCCCGAGCTCGCCGTCCTCCTCGGAAAGCCAGGCGGAAGGCACCTTGAGGCCCCGCTTCGGATCCCTGAGGGGAAGTCTTACCCTCGCCGTCATCCCGTCGGCCATACGCGAGTCGGGCATCTCGACCGTCATCTCCACCGGAAAGGATCGGGTGTAAGGATCCGCCGTTGGAGATACGAAAAACCGCCGGCAACGGAAGGTCTCGCCCGGCAAGGCGTCCACGGTGAATGCAAAAAAATCCGTCTCCTCCAGCACCGGCAGATCCTTCTCGGACACCGAAAGCCGAATCCTGAGCCGGCTGAGATCCACGATTCGAGTAAGAATGGTGCCGGGAGGCACAACCTCCCCCTCCTCCACCTCACGAAACGCGGCGATCCCGTCGGACGGAGCGTGAATTCTCGACTTGTCGAGCCGGTCTCTCGCCCGCGACAGGGCCGCCCGAAGCGCCGATCGGGCAGCCTCCACGTTCGGACAACCGGCGTCGTAGATCAGCTCGACTCTTCGCATCAGGGTTTCTCCTCCGTGTCGAGGGCCTCCAGGATGGGACACCGGCCGATCGTCTCCCGGCCGGAGCACGCCTCGGTCAGCTTCACCAGCGT
>CAYVUX010000048.1:0-815 GCA_964455075.1 uncultured Desulfobacteraceae bacterium
GTAATAAAGACATCTTATCACGCCTCAGGAGGAGGCCTTAAACAGTATCATGGTTTCCTGCACGGACACAAACTCGCGGACGAACGGGTCCCGCGAGTTCATGATCTCCTCTACCGATCCGTTCGCCCACACCGTCCCTTCGTGGAGCAGAACCACCCTGTCCACGATTTCAAACACTTTTGGGATCATGTGTGTGACGATAATGCCTGTGAATGCAAGCCGTTCGTGGCAGGAGGTGATCAGTTTCAGGATGGACCGCCCCATCACCGGATCCAAACCCGTCGTGGGTTCGTCAAAAAGCATGATCTCGGGTTCCGTGACGAGGGCCCGGGCAAGTGCCGCCCGCTTAATCATGCCCCCGCTGATCTGAGAGGGATATTTGTGCTCCGAGCCTTTGAGTCCCACATGCCCAAGCTCCTCGGACACACGGCGTTCGATGACCGCCCGGCTCAGGCGACTCTTTTCATTGAGCGGAAAGGCTATGTTCTCGAAAACGGTCATGGAATCGAAAAGCGCACCCCCCTGAAAAAGGAAACCGAGCCGGGCCCTGACACGTTGCAGCTTTCCGCCGCCCAGGGCGGCCATGTCGGTATCGTCTATGAACACGCGGCCGCGATCCGGTTTCATCAGACCTGCAAGATGTTTGAGCAGGACGCTCTTGCCGCACCCGCTTCCGCCGATAAGCGCCGCGACCTCACCCTTTTCAATAGTCAGGGAGACACCCTGAAGGACCGGGTGGCCGTCGAATGACTTATGGAGTGCGTCAAGTCGCTCCAGAAGCATTTTGAACCTTTCCCCCTGCTCGGCCAGGACTC
>CAYVUX010000048.1:825-12970 GCA_964455075.1 uncultured Desulfobacteraceae bacterium
ACGCGGATCATGGACTCTTCCCCGGGGCTTTCTGTACGGTCTGCATTTTCAGACTCCCGTTTTATTATCCAAACGTTGCCGGTCTTCCGGCACCGCCTCAAAACAAGAGGGATGTCATGACGTAGTCCCAGAGCAGAATCAGGACCGAGCTCATGACCACGGCCTGCGTCGTAGCCTTGCTGACCGCCTCCGCCCCGAAGCCTGAAAAGACCCCGGCATAATAGCCCTTGTAGCAGCACACCCAGATGATGATGACGCCAAAACTCACCGCTTTGTAGATCCCTTCCAGGATGTCCTGCATCTCTACATAGACCGTCATCTCTCCGAGATAGGTTCCCGCGCCTACACCGAGAAGTTTCACGCCGATCAAGTACCCTCCCAGGATGCCCATCACGTCGAAGATGCCGGTCAAAAGAGGAAGGCAGATCACACCCGCCAGCAGGTTCGGGACCATCAGGTAGCGGTACGGGTTGAGGCCCATGAGTTCCAGCGCATCAATTTGCTCCGTGGCCCTCATGATACCGATTTCCGCGGCAATGGCCGATCCCGCCCTTCCGGTGACCATCAGGGCGGAGATGACCGGGCCCAGTTCCTTCAGCAGTGAAAGACCAACCATCGGTCCCAGGAATGCCTCGGATCCGAACCGGCTGAGGCTGTAGAATCCCTGGAAACCGAGAACCATGCCGCTAAAGGCCCCCGTCAAAAGAATCACCACCATGGAGTGGAAACCGATGAAACGGATCTGCTTCAGAACGCGAATCCCCTTCACCGGAGGAACAAAGGCATAGGCGAAGGTCTTGAGGAGAAAGACGCCCATGAGGCCCATCCGCCTCAGACCCGACAGTGTTCCCGCACCCAAAACCCTAACAAGCTGCACGGGCCCTAATGTGGCAGAATTGGTCGACACGGTCAAAGACCTCCGTTCGGGCTCTCCGGGCGGCCCCTTCTCATGAGCCCGCCATCAAAACAGGCTGTGAATCCCAAAACGCCCCGCGGCCTCCGCGATTTCACCGGCGTGGGCAGTTTATCCAAGGCAGAGCGGATTGCCAAGGAAAACCTGTGGAACCGGTCTTTGTCAAGGGCATTCAAGGAGAGATTCAATTCCCGGGCCGGGGCCGCTTTTCCCGGCGGCATGTCCGCTCCGCCTTCACGGGATCCCTCCGGGCGAACATTCGCCCGCGAGGCAAGGTTGAAATTCTCGAGACTTTGTACTATCAGTATTTTATTGCGCTTCTGTTTGGAGCCGGCTCTTTTGAGCGGAAAGGAAAAACATGAAGATCGAACAATTTCCAGAAGATATCCAGCCACACCTTATCCCCGATCCGAAAGGCCGAATGGCTTACTCCTGCCTGGGATGCCATGAGGAATTCGGCATCGACCGCCTTCTCTACACGTGCCCCGGCTGCGGCAGCATCCTCCTCCTGGAGAACAAGGACACCGCTCTGCTCGATGAGAAGCCGGGAAGCCTGTGGCGAAAAATTCTGGATTATCGGAGGATGCTCAACCTCAAACCCCTCAAGGGAATATTTCGTTATTACGAATTCATCGCCCCGATACTTCCGCTGGATCACATCGTCTATCTCGGCGAGGGGCATACGCCCCTTGTGGAGGCCAACCAACGCCTCAAGCACGGGGTGGGCACCGGCTTTTACTTTAAGAACGACGGGTTGAATCCCAGCGCTTCTTTCAAGGACCGGGGCATGGCCTGCGCTTTAAGCTATATTCAGCACCTGGCCAGGGCCGGAGCCAAGGACAAAGAAGAGATCCTCGCCGTTTGCGCCTCCACCGGAGACACATCGGCGGCGGCGGCGCTTTACGGGTCCTATCTTGGCGATATCGTCAAGTCCGCTGTGCTGCTCCCTCATGGCAAGGTGACGCCCCAGCAGCTTTCCCAGCCGCTGGGAAGTGGCGCGAAGGTAATAGAAATTCCCGGATATTTTGACGACTGCATGAAGATCGTGGAGTCCCTCTCGGAACGCTACACCGTGGCGCTCTTGAACTCAAAGAACAGCTGGCGCATCCTTGGTCAGGAATCCTTCTCCTTTGAGATCGCACAGGATTTCGACTACCAGGTGGGGGACAAGGTGGTGGTGGTTCCCATCGGGAACGCGGGGAACATCACGGCGGTCATGAGCGGTTTTCTCAAGTTTTTCCGAGCGGGTGTGATCGAGGAGCTCCCCAAGATCATCGGGGTCCAATCGGAGCACGCAGACCCGGTTTACAGATATTATCTGGAGAGCGAGCCTTCCAAGAGACGGTTCGTGCCCGTGTCTGTCCGGGCCAGCGTCGCACAGGCAGCCATGATAGGGAACCCCGTTTCCATGCCCCGGGTCGTTGACCTGGTCGAGCGTTACAACCGGGCGGCCGGAGAAAAACGTGTATTCGTAGTCCAGGTAGCCGAGCAGGAAATCATGGATGCCATGATGGCGGCCAACCGCAACGGGAATGTTGTTTGCACTCAGGGAGGAGAATCCCTTGCGGGGTTTCGAAAAGCACTCGAAGCGGGCATCGTGCAAGAAGGAGAGACAGGGGTGCTCGATTCCACGGCTCACATGCTCAAGTTCGCGGCATTTCAGGACATGTACTTCACTGACAGCTTCGATCCTTCATTCGAGGTCCGTCCCAAGCCGGAGTTCCAGAATGCCCCGCTACTCGTCAGGCCGGAAAGCATCGCCCGGTATCCCGGACAGGCAGAACCCCTGAACAGGGAAGAGATGGAGGCCTTCGTAAAGGAGATGACCCTGGAGATTGCAAGGATCCTGGATCTGAAGGAATCGGAGGAGCCGGGCTGATTCCCCGGTCGCGATCCGGCTTTTCATTATGTTGAAAATCAAACTCCTGGTGGTAGGCGCCACCCGGAGCCCGTTTTTGCAGCAAGGAGAACGGTTCTATCTGGACCGACTCAAGAAATACGCCCGGATGGAATGGGTCGAAGTGAAACCCGCCAAGGAGAAGAAAGGCCGGGCGAAGCAGGAAATCCCCATCGAGGAAGGTGCGGCCCTTTCCAGAAGATTCGTCGACCGTGAATACCGGATTGCACTGGACAGGCAGGGCAAGATGCACTCTTCCGAGGAATTGGCCGACAGGATTGAACGGCTGTCCCTTTCCCACAGTCGGATTACATGGATTGTCGGAGGGCCCTACGGACTGTCAGAGGACATCGTAAAACGCGCGGACGAAGTCTTCTCCCTTTCTCCCATGACCTTCACCCACGAGATGACGCGGATCGTGCTCCTCGAACAGATCTACAGGGCGTTTACGATCCTACACAATGAGCCCTACCATCTCGGTCACTGCGTTTGAACACCAAATCGAACGCTCATCCCAGTGCGGATACGGCATGCGGCGCTTTCCGGAGCCCTTCGGCGGCCGGCGTGCAGGCAGGGAGCCTGGGCCTCCATATTGCATCCCGTCCGCGTTTCGGCATTCCTCAAGTGGCCTTTTCCTCTGCCCCTGATTCCAGCGCCATGGCGATTTTGTTCTTGAGCTCTGTGAGGTCAAAGGACTTGATGACATAGAAATCCGCTGCAATGGATTTCATGTCTTCCTTGAAGGTATCGTACGCGGTGCAGAGGACCACAGGAAGGTCATAGAATTTGTTTCGTATGTCCTGGAGAAGATCCAGGCCGTTATAGTCCACCATCTTGATATCCAGAACGACCAGATCGGGTTTCTCCTCTTCGATCCTCTCCAAGAGCTTGTAACCGCTGTCGGCCGTGATGATCTCATACCCGGCCTCACTCAGCTCTTCGGAGTAAAGATAGCGAATGTGTTCCTCGTCATCTACAATAAGAATTTTGGCCATGTGTTGTCTCCTCGCTGCCCTGTAAAAAACCACGGCCGCCATCAAAAAATCTTCCAGTGGTTCCATACATCGCCGATTGCGGCCCGAGCACTCCCTCGAATCCTGTCTTATAAACGATAGCATAGGGCCGGGGGATTTTCAATCCTCGCCCCTCGCAATTTTCCTGTTCCATCGATCCCTTGGCTTCAGCGCATCCAGGAATGAGATCTTTGAAAAACGTCCCTGTTTTCTTCGTCCCCCAAAGGGTGCGAAGAAAAATTGCCGACTCATGAATTGGAACCCGCAAGTGCCAAAAAAATCTGTGGACGTGCACTTGTTAATACGAGTAAAACCCCTTTCCCGACTTTCTCCCCAGCCATCCGGCATCCACATATTTCTTGAGCAACGGACACGGCCTGTACTTCGAATCTCCCAGACCCTCGTGAAGGACTTCCGTGATCGCCAGGCAGGTATCCAGGCCGATCAGGTCAGCCAGCGCCAGGGGGCCCATGGGATGATTCATCCCCAGCTTCATCACCGTATCAATGTCTTCTGCACCGCCCACCCCCTCATAAAGGGCATACACCGCCTCGTTGATCATGGGCAGCAGGATTCGGTTGGCGATAAACCCCGGAAAATCATTGGCCGGGACCGGGGTCTTGCCCATTTTTGCCGCCAGGCCGCGGGTGATCTCAAAGGTCTGATCGGACGTAGCCAGACCTCGAATAACTTCAACAAGCTTCATCACCGGAACCGGGTTCATAAAATGCATTCCGATAACATATCCGGGCCTTTTTGTGGCGGCCGCGATCCGGGTAATGGAAATGGAGGACGTATTGGAAGAGAAAATGACTCCGTCTCTGCACACGCCGTCCAGCTCCTGGAAGATCCGGAGCTTCAGATCTTCAGCCTCCGTGGCGGCTTCAACTACAAAATCCGCCTTGGCCATATCCTCGAGGGAAGTAGAACCCTCTATCCGGCCCAACGCGGCCTTCTTCTCTTGTTCGGAGATCTTCTCTTTCTTGAGCATCCGCTCAATGCTTTTTTCGATTGCTGAGAATCCCTTTTCCACGAATTCTTCCTTGATGTCGTTCATGACAACCGAAAGTCCACTCATGGAAGCAACCTGCGCAATCCCCGAACCCATTTGGCCGGCGCCCACAACACCCAACGTCTTGATCTCCATTCCCATACATCCTCCTCTCAGGTCATCCTGCGAGACCTTCGAAAACCCCCTATTTTGTCCAATCCCCCGCCTTCTTCGGGACAGGTCCCGTCTTCGTCGGGACAGGTCGGCGTTGGGCTCGGATCTTAATCCTCGAAATGCTACAATGTATTCCTGGGGTTAATCTCCTCCCCCGCCTTGACCTTGAGACAAAATCCGGCATTTTTCAAAGCTCGCCCTGCGTACATTCATCTACTTGCCCGATTGACCGCCCTTTTCCCGTTCGCGTACGATCACCACCGAACAGGGTGCCTTGTGCGCCACCCTTTTCGCCACGCTTCCAAAAAGCACCAGGCCCATTCCCGACTGCCCGTAGGCACCCATCACCGCGAGGTCCACCCCTTTCTCTTCCAGAAAAGAGAGGATTGCAGAGGACACGTGTCCATCCAGAACCACGAACTGAAGATCTGCAGGCGCACCCGCGCGACCGCCGTATTCCTGCTGCATTCGTTCCTCAAGGCTCAGGATAAGTGTTTTGTCGGGCTGAACCGATATGTCCAGTTCTTCGTCGGAGAGCAAAGGGTTTACAACCTGCGGAACCACATGAACCACATACAGCTTGGCTCCGTACTTTTCCGCCAGATCAAGGGCCATCTCAAAGGCCATTTGCGAATTCTCAGAAAAATCCGTGCAACACGCAATTCTTTCCATCATAATGAGTTCTCCACCACCGTTGATCTGAATGCCTGGATTCTTTACCCGTCGGAGAGTAACGACTCTACACGCCCGCCTTCAACCAACCCGATCAATGCATCGTCTCGGCTCCTGGGAACCTTTGGCCCGACCCATCCCGGACTGTACATAGAATGCCCCCGGAGCTCAAGAAAAAACAGGAATCCTTGACTTTGGCTGCCAAACACATAATCCTGTTCAATAAGGGCCTATCCATTACACGCTGCGAAAACCGTGGCCGTTCGAAACCCAGGCAGCGGGCTCAGCGGAGAGAATCCAATCCGGCTTTCATACCCGGCAGAAGAAGATGCAAGAACACCGCATTACCATTTACCGCCATCCCAACCAAGACATCCGCTCCTTCCTTCTGCCGGTGGACGTCTCGGCTCCCAGGGTGGAACACTTCGAATTCCCCCTGGGTGAACAGGAAGAGGACGCCCGGATGAAAGCGCTGGGGGCGATCGGTGCTGCGGTTGTAAAAGATATGATGCAATTGCCGGGGATTCGCAAGGTTTCCATCAAGCCCAGGGAAATCCGGGTCCAAAAAGACCCTCAAGCTTCCTGGGAGGAAATGCAACTGCAGCTTCTCCAAATCCTTCGGCGTGCTCTCAGGCGGAAGCGGATCCGCCTGGTGAGGTAGCTTCCTCTCGTCCGGAACATGCCGGGAGGAGATTAAAACAGAGCGGTCTCCGGCAGCCGCGGGGCCTGCCGGAGATCAGAACCTTACTTTGAATGCCACCCCGATGTGGCCCTCCCTGGTGGCGAAGAAATCCACGCCGAACTTGTCCGGGAGCGACCTCCTGTACTCATTCCTCACTTTCTTGTTGTGTTTGTGCGCGGCGTTGACTGCGCTGTAGATCACGCCCGAATACCACCCCGCTTCAACCAGTCCGAAAATTGCACCCAAGGCTTCGTGATCCTCCTGAAAGGATTCCACTGTGGCCCACAGGAAAAGGCCGTTGATCAGGAAGGCAACCAGCCCGTCCCTGGGCCGGCCGCAGTATGCGTGGCCGAGCCCCGGCACCAGAGCCGACGCGAATCCGGCCAGGGTCGGATCTTTTCTCGGCAGTTCCAGCCCCTTCAAGCTCATCTCCGAGAGGTTCCTTGCATTGGTGTAAAGCCCGCTGGACTGGGGGACATCGAGGAACGCGTCGGAGGCCTCCTTCCATCGGTCCTCCTGCATGCGGCTCCATCCGAGCCTGTACAGGGCGGCACTGGTCAATTCGCTCTCGGGATATCGCCTGACGACTTCCTCGAAACGGGCCGCCGCCTCCTCCTGCATTCCCTGCCGATAGTACGATTCTCCGATCAGAAGAAGGGCTTCTCCGGAGATAGCCTCGTGCGGATACTTCCGGGTTACCTCCTGGAACATCTGTCTGGCGGAGTCAAAATCTTCCCTAAGGAGATGGTTCACTCCGATGAGCTGATGCGCCCTCGGGGCTTTCGCATCATTCGGGAAAAACTTGATGAAACGGCGAAGTTCAGCAATCGCCCGCAGGTAGTCTCCCTCTTCCATCGCTTCGAGTGCGTACCGAATTTGCTCCTCACTGTCGATGACGACCTGTTCGGCCCGAGGGACGCCGGAAGTCCCCAGGAAGGCCACCAGGCAAAAAAAGCAGATCCATCGGCCCTTCCTAAGGGGCCGGGTCTTCGCTCGTGTCGGCCCACCAGAAGTCATTGTTCTCCACAGGGTCGTAGATTTTGAGACGATCGTTCACTTTGACGACAGGGGAAACCCGGGTTTCCTCATATCCCTCGTGGAGCAGCCGGTCCACGGTCATCAGCCATCCCATCACGAATCCGTGCTTTCTGAAGGCCTGTACACTGTAAGCCGAACATGTGGGCACACTCGGGCACTCCCTCCCGTCAAGAGGGGAGATGTAGGTTCCATAAAAACGGGCAAAGAAAGCTCCAACGTGAGAGGCGACGGAGTTCTCCTCACCGCCCCCGCTGGAGCCCGCCGCCGTGGGCTCGCCGAACGCGGCGGCCGGCAATGCCGAGAGGAGAAACGCCAGGAAAAGAGCGGAAATATTCAATCGCATAGGTTCTCCTGAGGATCTGTCTCGTTCGAGCGCGTAATGTACAATACCGTCAGTGGGATGTCACGCGCAAATCGCACAGCAAAAGCGGCCCACTCGCCGGATTGAATTATCCATGATTTTCCCGCGGAGGAATCGGCCTCCTAGAACCCTATGAAGCGCTTAGCGAAAGAGTGTTCCCCGCGTGTGCGGGGATGAACCTGTCGTTGTCGCCCACGACCATCTCCAGAGAGACGTGTTCCCTGCGTGTGCGGGGCTTGAAGGCCGCTTTGTCTTGAAGATCCGCATCAAGCTGCTCATGGTAGGCAAATGAATTCCCATTCTTGTAAAGTAGCAGGGTATCGTGCTTTTTCGGAAAATATCGGCGTATCTGTCCCTGGAAGGTTTTGTAATGCCGTATAATCTCGTTCACGCATTGATCAGCTCCGAAACTCTCATCCATGAGTTGTCTTGCTAATGAATTAGTTTCCATCCAGAAACGGTCCTTTTCCACAATCCCCCGTCTTTGTCGGGACAGGTCGGCGTCAAACTGCGGAGTTCCTTGTTCCCGTCCTGCGGACGGGATGCGTTAGTCCTTGGTTTGTCCTCGCTTTGCCCGGACTCCCCACCCTTCGGGCGGGTCCTCGGAAGCCTTGACCTTATCCTGTCCGCCTGAGGCGGACTCATTTCTGAATAGGAAACTCCTTGTGCCCTCATCAAATTCGTGGATGGGCACTGATAAATTGACTGGAAGGTAAGCTAATTCTTCCAGCCCTCCTCAAATGTGTCTCCCTCTTTTCCCTCTCATATGTCAAAGAGTGTTCTTTGTATCCCGCCCTTCTTCGCCTCCCTTGTGGCCCGTCCTTCATTGATGGCTTCAATCACCTAAAAAGGGAGATTTACGCGGGACACCCCTTTCAATGTCCCATCTTCATTGTATTTTCCGGACCAGACAAGTTCCGTCTTCGTTACCTCTATCTTCGCCATGCCATCTCTTATCGTTAAATTAATTCATTTTCAATAATCTTAGCCTTTACTTCTGCGACAAATTCCCTGGCTTCTTCGAGAATCCGGCCGGATTCTTCCTTGCCTACCTGAACCTGGGTCTCATAATCTGTTCTTTGCCTCAGATCGAAGCCATCATGCAGCCAGCGTGATAGTTCCTTTGGAAACATTCCTGTTTTCACAAACTCCCGGTCAAAAAGTGATATTGCGCCGCTATGCTTTGAGGTCTCCTGTTTCCTGATTGCGAGAAGGCCAAGAACAGCATAAAACATGGCATAGTAGGACCGGTTTACAGATGGCCGGGTGAGCCCCTGATCCAGCAATATGCGTGCAGCCTCAAGAGACTCATCCGCCTGCTCAAGCCTGTAGGCGACTAGGGCTTTTACATTTGCTGTTGTCATGCGGCTACGCCTTCCTGAAGGATATTGCCTACCAGTGTGCTCTCAGACATAGGACCCTTTTCGAACTGGTCTGAATCCAAAACGATCGTAGTAATCACACGATCGTGTTCAAATCCTACCTCCCAGGCAATATCGCGTATTTGGCGATCAATGGCGTCGTCGACCCGGTCAAGGACAATACAGGTATCAAAATCCGACTCCCATGTCGCGAAACCACGGGCACGGGAACCAAAGGCCCAAATCTTTGCCTCTGGAAAACTCCGGCGTATTCGTTCACTGAATTCAGCAAGGATCTTTCTGTCTTCTTGAGATATCAAATTGTCACCTTCCTTTCTCGTCTTCTCGAATCGTGAAGGGTTTCTTCCGTTTCCTTAAAAATTTCCCCAGGAGGCGGTGCATAATTCGGCCTAAAAACGTTTCTTTCTGTTTCAGCCATTGCACTCCCCAAAATCTTGTGATTTCAAAAAAACCCTTGCATTTGTGCAGTATACCCTCAAATCACACTCTTTACAAACCTTCCTGTCAGGTTTTTTTAATGGGTGTTTCCCAACAGCTCTCAACCCCCGAAAAAGCCTCTCCGGGTCGGCCCTACATAAGGAGGGTGATCACGGCAGTGAACTCACTCGCGCCGGCCGGGGCCGGAAATGCCCAATTCCGGATTTCATGGAAGAGACAATCCAGGAACTTCCGGTCATCCCCGGAATCGGGATCGGCGCTCACGCTCACCACGCTGCCGTGGGCATTGATTTTCACCCGGACCACCCATTTTTGCTTTTTTGTCGCAGTATGAGGCGCCTCTGCCCGGGGACACACCTCGAGGCTCCCCAGATTCTTTTTGATCAACTCCTCGACCTTCTTTTTGGACACACCTTCACCCACCTCGACATCCAGCAACTCCAGACGGGCGGGCCCTTTGGCGGCGCCTTCCTTCTCACGGTTTTCAGCGACCGGTTGGGGGAACCTCATTGAATCGGCGGTTTGGCCCAGGGCCGCAACCGGGGCCGCGGATTTGCTGTAGTATCCGGCTCCCACCGCGGCATCCGAGACACCCCGGGGCAGAGGAAGCGGCTGCCTGACGGTGATCGTCTTGTCTCCGTCGGCCCGGACCAGGCTGTCCACGGCCACAAAGGATGTGTAGTCGGTCAGGAGATTGTAGGTCAGGCCCAGCGTGGTCACCTCATCGATACGATCCCGGTTCCGTTCCAGCCTGCTGTAACCGGAAAGCACGGCGATCCGGTGTCTTGCCCACAGGTAGCGGAGCGCCCTGTTGTTCTCAACGGGCTGGACATTTTGGACATATACGGTGTGGGCGAAGGCGTTTTCCCCGGTCTTTCCCCGGACCGTGACCATGCCGCGCGGCGTCCCCCGCCACTTGCCGAAGACGACCACCGGACGATCGGCCATGACGTCGGGAATGCCGGCCGGTTCCACATCGTAGATATCGAATCCCTGGATCTTCATTTCAATGTTCGTCAAGACCGGCGTCTGAATCATCTTGCGGAACTTCTCTGCCAGGTTTTGTGCCGCCTCGGGCCTGGTGATCACAAAGGGTTCTCCCATACCGACCCTTGCCATTCCCTCGATGATATACCGGTTGACGCTGGATCCGATCCCAAACGGAAACACGTTGGCCTTGTTAAGATGGTTGCGAATCAAGTCAAAGGCCTCTTTTTCCACCCTCACGTACCCGTCGGTAACAATAACCACGGATCGTGAAAACCCCTCAGTGCCGGGGAGCGACAGGGCCTTCTTGAGCGCCGGAAGGAGATTGGTCCCTCCTCCTCCCCGTTGATGATCAATCACATGGACGGCTCTTCGAACGTTTTCCGCGGTGGCGGGAAGGGAGGATTCGGAAAGGAGCGTGGACCCGCCCGCAAACAGCAAGACGTTAAAACGATCCGTCGGCCGGAGGCGCCCGATAAGGTCCTTGAGCAAGGTCTTGGATATGTTAAGCGGATATCCGCTCATGGATCCGGAGACATCGACGATGAAAATGTACTCCCGCGGCGGGATCTCGTTTTCGGAAACCCGTTCCGGCGGTTGGATCATCATTAGGAAGAAGTTTTCCTCTTCCCCCTCAAAGAGCAGAAGGCCCGATTCGATCTGATTCCCGGCCAGCCGGTATTTCAGGATGAAATCCCGGTTTCCGCCTTGTTTTTCCGTGGGATCCAGCCTCACCGCGGCCATGGACCGACTGTCATAGCCAATCGTCACTCTGTGAGAGGGGCAGGCGGCCTCTTGAATCGGAAGTCCCGTGGATAGTTGGAGCCGGATATCAAAGGCATAGGTCGGCGCTTCCCCCTCATGGAGATACGGGTTTTCCACCCACTCCTCCGAAGGCGGGATGTCGGAAACCGACCGCCCTGCATAGCGGGGGCCTACCACCGTGGGATAGACAAACTCGTAGCGCTTGGCTGTGGGAATCATCAGTTCGGTGTACTTGAGCTCCACCTCGATGAGGTCGCCGGGCAGAATGTTCGCCACATTCATCTGAAAAACATTGGGTCTTTGCTGCTCCAGAAGGGAAGCGGTCTTTCCTTCCCTCTTGGCCTGCTCATACATCTTCCGGGCCGCATCTCTTTTTTGGATATCCGCGACAATGCTCCGTTCACCGATGGTCATCTTCATCCCGTAGACCGCGGCCTTTGTGGAGGCGGGAAACACGTACACGGCCTCCAGGGGCCTTTGACCTTGATTTTGATAGACCTGGGTGACAATCACATCGGCGATCACCCCGGCGATGTTGACCTCCACCAATGTGGACTTGAGCGGCAGGCGATCCAGTTCCGGATCATCGCTCTTGACAAAGAAATACGGCGACAGGGTTTGGTCGGCTTCCGTGCTTTCCCGGGCCATGCCGTGATGCACAGAGAACAAAAAGAGTACGGGAAACATAATCAGGACGGACTTGACATGCTTCTTCATGGGCTTTTCTCCTCCTTTGCGCGTTGTTTGTCATCCCGGACAAGACCTGTGAAACAGGGCGCAATCCGGGATCCAGAAATTGACGAAAAGACGGCGTTTTCCTGGATTCCGGATC
>CAYVUX010000049.1:0-12938 GCA_964455075.1 uncultured Desulfobacteraceae bacterium
AAAACTAACCAAATCGAAGGTCCTCATCCTCGATGACCTGGGCCTTGCCCCCATTTCGATTCTCCAGTCGAATGGGGGAACCTCGTTCATCTGATCTAGAATCGTAACTGTTTGCTTCTTTATGACTGGTTGAAAATCATCATAGCATTTCCAACCCTTTACCACCTCACAGTCTACCTGCTCATCAAAGCTTATGTAACTCATTCAATTCTCTTCTGACTTCTCGGCTGATTCTGTTCTTGACCGTACCCACCGTCAATTCGCTCTTTTTGATTCTCATGCCGTCGGCCAGCCTGCATCCCGCATCTACTGCACATTCCACAAGGAATATGGGGACTGTGATGGTTCCGCGTTCCCCAACCTTAGGTACCGGGACGGGAAATAGAAGATGGGGCGCAACTTTTCGAAGAAGATCGATCTGCACATCCCTGATCATCAACTGGTCCCTTTCCTGGATCAGCTGGTCTAGGCGTTTTAATTCCGGCCAGAATAGGTCCGCTTCCGATCCATCAAAAGGAAGCACCAAGCTTTCTCCCAGGAAGAGATCCAAAAGACGTTGGGCCATTCCGGCTCGCTGATTTTCCAATTCAATCCGCTTCACGGCGCGTGTGGGATCGAAGGCCTTTCGTGTTTCTCTGCGAAGGTCGTTCTGAAAGCCCTCCAAGACATCCTCGGGAATTGCGCCTGATTCATCCAATTGAAGCCCTTTCAAATCCTCAAAAGACTTGATCAGCCTGTGCCCAGGTAAGCCGCTTTCGTTCACGCATCGGATCACGTAGGCAATAATCTCTGCGTTCGTTCCTTCCACACTCTCAGTAAGACGGTGAATGCAATCCGGAAGGGGAAATCCCTCAAATTCCTTCATTACCGCCTCAAAGAAGGGATCGCCATACGAGGCGAAGTGGAGCCGCTCCAGTCCTTGTTCCCCTCTTTCGTAGAGTTTCCGGTCTACGGTGAGAGCGGTGTTTCTTGGTACGCCGCCAATATTTCCAAGCACAAAAAGATTCTGCTCCTGTTCAGAGGGGTGCCTGCATCCGAGATCCCTGAGGTACCTGGATTCGCAAAGGGCTTCCCATATGTTTTCGAGGGTAATAGGAGGACGACTCCTTTCCTGCTGCTCGCGCCAGCGTACATACATGTCGTAGAGATCCTTCGCAGGGATCTCCATACTCTCATCACGTTTCCGCTGCTCGGCAATGCGTTCTTTCGCACGCTTCTCTAGCGTTTCATATTTCAAGGTTCCTGCGGCCAGTTCAGAAAACTCCTGCGGCAGGACGGGAAGCAAAGATAATTGCTGCGCTCCGACTACGTTGCTCGCCAGTGCCAGTCTGTTGAGCAAACGGCCATACACCTTCTGCTCGGTCGATTCTGCATAGCAAAGATTTAAAACAAAAACTTCATCGAATTTCTGCCCAATTCGATCGATACGACCTATGCGCTGCTCCACCTTCATCGGGTTCCATGGGAGATCGTAGTTTACCAGGAGGTCGGCTGTCTGTAAGTTCAACCCTTCCGCTGCAGCGTCGGTACAAATCAGGATGTCTATCTCCCCCCGGATGAACCGGTGCTTGACCTCTTCACGGTCTATTTTCCTTATCTGCCGGGATTTCGTGTCGATATACTGCCCGCCCTTGCCGGAATAGCTGCCAATAAGCATGGAAGGATCAGCCGCGCGAAGTCTCCCAAGGATATCCTCAAGCGTGTCATAGAAACGGGTAAAAATGACGGTCTGTTGAAAACGCCCTCCGCTCATTCTTCTTTGGTCTAGCACGGAGAAAAGTTCTTTCATCTTGGATGGCGTTTCGGATTGATCATCGAGGGTTTGAATCATCTCCTCAAGGCGACTTTCTTCCCATTGGAGATCTTCTGGGCTTCGATGCCTCAACAGCGCCTCGATAGCCCGGTCCTCTTCATCCTCGGTTTCGATGATCAAAGACTCGAGCTCCAGGATTTCTTCTGCTACTTCTTCGGCGCCCAACTGGTACCCGAGCGTTGCCTGGACTCGTTTCCTTCTTCTCTTCAAGCTCTTCCAAATCGCATTCAGGCTGGATGCATAACGAAGCCTTAAAAAGCTCAGGTAGAAGCCAAGATGACTAATCAACGAACTTGCTTTGCTTTGCTCACGGATCTTCTCTGTGAGTTCCCGACAATAGGTCTCGAGCTCTTCATAAGCTTGCTTTTCACGGTCCGTCATCAGGATTGTGGGAATGGGTAGGATTATTCGCTTCGGCAAATTTTCGCCGAGTTCTCCCCGCTTCTGGTAGATTTCCAGAAGCGCCCGGGTATGCCGCAGCATCACCCGAGAAAGCGGGGCTGACGCAAAAATGAGGCGTAGCATAGGATTCCGATCCGGTTGCTTGGGGATTCTTCCGTGCTCAAACCACAAGTTTGCGGGGGTACGGATTCGGCCATCCATGACAGCCTCGGATAGGTACAGCCAGTAAAAGGGATCTTGGGATTTAACAGCACTGATGGCTTTTCTGAGCAGTTCCCATTCTGACGTATGAATATCGTTCCGCCTTACCAGGGCACCCAATGCCTCATAGTACTTCCAGGTTAACGTGGGATCCTGCTGGAATGGTCCGGTACGATTGGTCAGGGACAAGAGATCATAGACCTCTATCCAGTCCAACTGCATGGGCGTGGCCGTTGCCATCCACAGGGTTTGCGACCGTGGCCGAAGGATATCCCTCAAGGTTGTGTAAAAGTTCCCGTATCTGGGAGACGTTCGCTGCCCATCCTTGGGATTTTTTCGGCGGGCATAGTGTGCCTCGTCCACCAGTGCGATGTCAAAACGCTCGGCGGCACGTAGGGCCTCTATTCGGTCCTTTCTGCTTAGGAGTGCTGTGGAGACAATGCAGAGATCAGGTGCGTAAAGGCTCTTCGCGTGCCGTTTCTCTTCTAGGGGATGAATATACTCATGCTGTACCTTCGGCCCTGAAACAGCTCTGGCGAATGGCATCATAAACTTGGAAGCCATCTCCCGCTGCCACTGCCGGGTGATGCCGGCAGGGGGCGTGATAAGCACCCGCCTGACCAAACCGCTTAGGTAAAGGGAGCGAATAGCCAAACCCGCTTCAATGGTCTTTCCCAGGCCCACTTCATCGCACAGGAGATAACTGTAAGGCCACGTCTCAACCAGTCGCCTTGCCACAACCTCCTGGTGGGGCCAGGGTTTCACTGGGGCCGTTTCCATGCCGACAAAGCGCCCCCACGGAAGCTTGGGACCGTCCTTGATGAGAGCAAACTGGAGGCGTTCCAGGGCAGAAGGTGGAGGTATATCGGGGCGGATGTCCGTGGAGCCGTCTATCTCCACAGGGGTGCGGGTTTCATTTCCGATGCGAACCAGTTTCTCCTGAATCGCCTCGGGAAGCGTCATGATACGAAGATGCGGAAGGCGGTCAAGCCAAATGCTTTCAAAAGCCGTTTCCGCATCATCCGCCCGTTTTCGGTCCACCGGGCTCCACCAGTCAGCGTGCACATCAATGTTCTCGGCGTTTACAACCAGCGCATGCTGGGACTCGTTGAGGGATCCGGCCACATACAGCCGGTTCCCTTTGGCATCGGTGAGCACCGCCCATTTTTCGTGCACATAACCGTCATCCACGGCACTCATGGGAAGCGGCTTGCCAGTCTCCTTGTGGACCCGAAATGCTACTCGTATTTCCAGATAGCCCTGAGCCATCATCCAGCAGAGAAGCTCCACGCCTCGCGACACATTTTCAGGCCAGGCCTTCGGTTCGCCCAGTTCCTGATTTAGGCGCGCCTCCATACGTTGGGCATCACCCTGCAGTATAGCCTGGATATCGCCCTCGTCGAGATACGCACCTACTACCAGACGCATTTTTCCCCCGGAGGCCGTAAAGGCTGAGAACCCCTGGGAGGCGGCAGCCAGGGACGTGGAGCGGAAATATCCGGCCATGCGGTCGTATCGGATGCTTCTTTTGAGGGCGGGGATATAGAAATCGTGAAGGATATCTACAGGCAGGCCGTTGGGTCCCAAGGCGGAGGTCTTGTAAGTGTATTGCCACGGGTAATCCTTGAGGCTTTTTGTCTTCTCGTCTCTCCCTTTCAAACCTGCTCCCCTCACTTCAAGCCAAATAGCATGGCTGACGCTTCTTTGCGCAAGGTCTCATCAGCCATCTCCGCAGACCACACCTCCAAGAGATGCCGTACGAGCTCCGCCTTATCCTCAGCATGACGGTTCAGATATCCTCGCGCCACCGGGATATCGCCTTTACGAAAGGCCATAATCATTCCATGAAGCACATCCCATTCGGTCTGGGGATCAGAAAGCCTCCGAGGGTCGCGCTCCTCCGGGAGGGCCAGCCGCAGCTTCGAGCCTTTGCCCACAAGGGGCGCGTGAAATCCAGACTCCTCAGCCTTTGCTTTCTTGGTACGCCTGCCTGAAGACGCCTCGGGATTGATGCCGATAAAGCGCCCCTCAGCACTATAGCCACCCTGCTTGTTCTGCAGTTTGATGTTCAAAGAGCGCGAAAGGTTGAGCGCCTCGTCATAGGGAAATTGGGCCAGACCATAGATTCCGAAGAGCGTGAGGGCCATGGCAGCCTCGGGGGTGAGGTCTTGTACCTTCAGCCTTCCTGACGTAATCCGTTCGATCTGGTACTCGGCAACCACCCGGCTGGCCTCATTCATCGCACGAATCGGCCCGACTTCTTCGTCGCGGTCCAGGACAGGCCAATTCTCTGAAAGGACTCGGAGCGCACGGCCATAGCTTGCTACCATTTCGTCGACGGGGTTGAGGTTGAGAAGTTCGAATTCTTTCAGTCCCATTTTTACGGCTTTTTGGATTTGTTTCTGTACGCCAGAGCCTCCGATTCCGACCCACGTGGCCGGTTCTTTGCGTTCAGAGTTCCGCTTCCTAGCAGTAAGAAAAATGGAGCTAATCGCGGATGCAGTCTCTTTCGTGTGAATGCCCTGCTGGGTTTCGGACTCCACAGGGATAGAGGCAGTAATATTCCAGCCATTTGTGATGAGCGAGCGCGTCAAGGCTTCCCAGGCATCTTGGGACTTGTGCGTGAACATCAAAGAAAGAAGACCCGTTTCTCGGAGTACACGCTGACATTCAGCGAATATTTCTCCCATCATGTTCTCATATGTTTGATTCGCTTTAGCAGCTCCATGATCCCTTTCGGGATTGGCCACCGCCTCATTTCTCTTATCCGTCAAGCGCCTCCCAAAGTAGTCGGGATAGAGATCTCTGAGGCATCGCTTTTGCCATACGTAGAAATAGTCAGAAAGCTCGGCATATTGAACATTATTGTAATACGGAGGATCCATGCAAATAAGATCCACGCTCTTATCCGAAATGTCTGACAAATAGCCTGCTGTGTTGTTCGTGATCATTACTTTTGGTAATCGCATTTGATTTTCAGTGGACTGTAATATTGCCATGCCTTCATAGGCGTCCACAACTTGCGATAACCCCCATTTAGCACCGGATTGAGGCCCACTGAATATCATCTCTCCAAATGTCCATTTCAAGGAATAATCATGCCGTCCAAAGGTGCCTTTTATGATACCTCGAGTATATTCCCATCTCGTCTGCCTGCTGTTGTAATCCACGCCCTTATCAATCATGAACTGCAGATACGTCACCACAGCCTTGCCCCTGTCCTCACCAAGTTCCGACAGGATTTGTGGCTTCAATCGGTTAAGCTCTTCTATGAGGATCACATGCCCCAACAGCTGCCGTGGCGTAAACATGTCGCACCATCGGGTCATGCCGTAAACAACGGGTCTCATGTCGTTACCTTGAGGAATTTTCTCCGTCGGAATCAGGCCTGCCGCATCCCAGCGGTCCCAGTTCTCTCGAAGGCGCTTTTCTGCTTCTTCCAAGGCCTTTAGGTCCCTTTTATTAGGAGGCCTGAAAAAGCGGATCTTCTCGGTCTTGATCTCCCCAGCTTTTTGGCCGCTTTTGTATCTCTGCGGTTTTCCTTTTTTGTCGAGCTTCGGCTGAAACCGCACTGCGACGACGCAGTACAAACGATCCTGCCATGTACCTACCGGAGACTCACCCCTTGCCTGTTTCTTAATCTCTTCTGAATCAATAGCCTGCCTGCAGTGAATGCAGGATCCGGTGCCCCCCTTAACGGTTGCGAAATTGGGATCTTTCCCTTTGACCTTTTTGCCGTCCGAAATTCTATATGTCTCAAACCGCACTTTCCCATTGCGCCTTTTGCCATCCGGTATGATCTCAACGCCCCATTGTTTGCCGGATTCCTTGCTGAGCCAGCATGTATTCAATAGAGGCGCTTCCCCGCCGCAATGGGGGCATGTGACTTGACGACAAAACAAAAATCCATCCAATGTTTCCAATGAGTAAGAATTTAATAGTTCAGGTGAACGGTGAAGATGATGTCTCAGAACCTCAAGTTCATTTCCAGATATTCGTGAAGCAGGGAAAAGATCTCCTATTCTTTTCACCATTTCTAGCCGGATTTGTTCTCCCCAGTGCTCTATATCGTGCGAAAGCTCAGGGCCAAATCTGCGTGGGTAATCTAAAGTGGCATGTAGAATGACAGCAGCAACAGGGTTTAGCTCATTTGCCAGAACGTTATGCCCTAGGCGAAGTGCTTCAAAAGGAATAGACCCCCCACCAGCGGTCGGATCAAGAACTGTTATGCCTGTCCTTTTATTTACGTTTTGAGAATTTCCGAAAGCACGGGGATAACCATATTTATCTTCTTGTGTTCTGATCTTGTGGGCATTTTCCCAGGCGATTCGCTCTTTTGCCCACGCAGGGTCCGCAGGAATACTAAAGACATCCAGCTTCTTACCCAATTCCAGCGAAACCCCATCAATTTCTTTGCATTCATCCTCCCATCGGGTTAGAACAGGGTCATTGGCCAAGGAGGGATCGGACGCCTTCATTTTATTGATGAGTTCTCGATTCTTTCGCCGACGCTCCTTTTCCTTGGAAAGTAGGCGTAGAACTGCTTGATCAACTTCCAACACTTCTCCATCGTCTGCATCCCTATCCACCTTCTCCAGCACCTTCCCCGTCAATGTCCACTGCTGCCCATTGATCTCCACCACTTTCTTCTCAATACCCAACTGTCTGAGAAACCACGCCGGATCCGTATCTGCTGGAAGGAGAGAGGCCAGTATGGCCGCACGGCTGGGAGTCAAGGGCCGCCTGGCCCACCAGACATGCAGGTAGTATAGTGGCGGGAGTGCGGAGCTTGCGCCCCGCTCTCGCTGCGTCTCCGCTCCGACCTGGTGGCAAGGAAAGCCCGCCTCGATCAGTCGCAAATCGTTTTGATACTCCTCGGTCATCCTGCTTCCTTTCTGATTAATCTCCGTATCGTGATCGTAGCTGCTCGACCATCGGAGCTATATTTCGATCGCCCGAATGGCCCGCCAGCATGACTTTCATGCCAGCCATCGCCCAGCGGTTGGCCGCATCCCCATAGCTTGTCATGCGCGAGTACCAGTATCCGGCTTCCTCGCGCGTGAACCGGTTCACCCGGCGGGCAATGAGCTCTACCCGGTCGAGCTCCTTAATGCGCTCCTGGAGCTTGAAAATAAGAGCAAGCTTGTACCCGGCCTCCGGATCGAGCGGGAGGTTCCCCCGAAAGGTAATCCTCTTGCCGTTCAAGTACTGTTGAAGCTCCAAGGGGATGCCTGCCTTGTCGGATACGCGGGTAATGATTGCGCGGATCAAGGGAAGGCAGCGAAGCTGTTCCTGGCCATAAAGCAGGCCTCTTTCCCTCAGGATGGATCTTGGTGCGACAAGATTGTCTGCGTCGGTTCGCTCCTCCGGCAGAATCCGCTCCTTCACAATCATCACCGGTATAGGTTTTTCCTTGTGCTCGGTCACCCGGAAAACCCACGGGGCACGGGGCACCTCCTTTTGGACCTTCCTGTAGTAATGGGAATCCAGGTCCTTCTTGCTTTTCTGTTTGGCTGTCATTAACGGCTATCCTTTCTCCATGGCTTTTTTCACTTCCTCTACAAAGGGACAGTCATCCTGTGGCGATTGCAAGTCAAGATAGGCCTCGGTTTTCTCCCCCATCTGAACAACCCCTGCCAAGACCTCGAAAAACTCTTCCAAATCCTTGACCGCCTCGGACGGAACGCCCGATAAGGTGACACGGAGAGCACCGCCCTTGGGGAGCTCAAGCTCGGTGAGATCAAGGAGATCAATGGTGGTCTTGCCGCCTTTTTGGTAGAAGGACCCCAGCCGTCGCAGGAGAGGAAACAGAGTCTCCGCACCCTTCTTCCCATCGAGGCTGATTCCTCTTATCTCAGGCTTCATCCAACCCTTCTCCACAGCCCGACGCGGAGTGATCAAAACATCTTCCGGCTCCGGGTTGTAGAATGCGGCGGGTGTTCCGTGGATTAGTTCGGGGCGTTCTTCCTGATCCACCATGCCCTTATAGGCGATGATCCGGCTCTTTCGAACCTGATCGGCTACGGTCTGCTTAAGGTCATCCTCTTTTATTTCCCCGTGCACTTCCAAAATTTGTTGTGAATATGTGCTAAATGTCGCCGCCTGATTCTCAGCAGCAGTCTGGCGAACCCAGGTTTCCAGTTTCACAGGATCGATTTTCTCTCCGCCGCCCCAACCCCGCTTTCGAGCGCCTTCGGGTGTAATGATTGAAAAGTCATTTTGAAGCTCGAGATCGAGCGGAAGTGCATCGGTTTCCTGGCTGTAAAACGCTTCTGGGATAGTGCTTTCTTCGCTTCCCATTCGAAAAAGACACCATGTACCCCGCCTGACTCCTTCCCTTAGGAGTTGATCCAAAACGTCAGGGGTGTCCAGGATCGGCCAACTTCTCACACGGCAAAAATTCTCCTGAAGCTTAAAGATCGAAACTACGTCGGTCCTTGCGAAAAAAAGATTTTTCAGGTTGATAAGCGTGGAACGGTCTACTTGATCCGCCGTGATTAGCTCCCCCTCCTCAAGGAGGGTCTTGCGGATCTGTTCCAGGACGGACACACCGCTCTCTCCACCGCCCGTTCGGATCTCCTTGGAGACGATTTTCCCTTTTGCAGAGGGGTACCAGAGATGCTTGTAGGTCTCCGAAACAGCAGTGATGAGGGCATTGTCTCTTTCCCTGAACCGCTTCTTAAAATCCTCTTCGTCGAGCCTCTTGGGATTAATCCCATGATTATGGGGATTTTCGCTTAGTTTGCGCATTGCCCGAACCAAACGGGCCAGGTCCCGAAGGTTCCTTCTCGCCGCCTCCATGGGCGATCCAGCCTTATTGAAGAGATTTCCTTCCCTAGATTCCCCCGTTCGGGCTTCAACGGTTTCGGGAACAAGGACAAGGACAAGGTTCTGCTCTATGCGGGGCCTGTTCGGCCCTGCTGTAGTGATGCACCCCTCGACATTGATGTCTTCGGCGCCCAAAGCTACCAGGGCCAAAACGGGCTTTCCCTGCTTATCCGGGATGTGCTCGGGCGAGATAACATCATGAACCACCTGGAACGTTTTAATGTCGCTGCTGACGACCTTTCGGGCCGTTGTATCCAAGAGGTCATCCACTTCCTCAGCAGAAAGCGAACGTCTAAGCTTGGCCAGTGCAATATTGACCGACGGATCCAGACTGGCGAAAAAGCGGCCTTCCCGTTTCCGAAGGTAGTAGGCACTTTTTTCAATTTCCTCCAAGGCTTCGGCCACTTGGGGCGGCGTGAGCCCCGGAAAGGAGATGTGGAAAAGCGCATCCTGCTCTGTGATGCCAAAAAGGTTCGATCCCAGGCCTTCATCGCGGCCTACCAGACTATGCAAAAAGACGGTCTTCCAAGTATACTCGTGCATGGGCCAGCCCTCTGGGTGAGGATTCTGCTCGTCGGCGAATTCCGCGTTGCTGATCCCGCCTTGAATACCTTCCGTGTCCGTTCCTCCAATATCGGCGTTCAGCACCGGCAAAAGATCGCCGCTTCCGGTCCGTCCCACGAGTTCATTCACAATCCGGGAGTCCCTAAGGTCGAGATGACCGGCATGGATCATAGGGATAGCGCGCTTTCGTTTCCACAGACTCCGGACGGCCAACGAGAGCACACGAAGGACCCCTCTTGTACCCTGGAAATTCTCAGAGGTGGCCAGTTTATTGTTCAGGTAGTCCAAGAGCGTTGGATGGAAAGGATAGTGGGCTACCATCCGATCCCTGTAGTCCACCCGTGTAGCTTCGGCCGGAAGGAGGGAAGAGCTTTTCTGGTACATAGCCGCGTACTCCTCAGCGACCTGTTGCGCGGCAGCCCGGTCGATCTGTGTAAAGAGACGTTTTGCAAGCACGCGAGAAATCTCTGCGGCTTGAACAGGCACAACAGGGCTGGCGTCCCTAAAAACTACACTGGAAACGTCTTTAACCGCCTCTTGTCCTATCGCGATTGCCTTGTCTCTATCAATTTCCTCTCCTGTCACTTCAGAAAGAGCCCGTGTCAATTGCTCGGTTTCGGTGGCAAAAGCATCGGTGGCGCTCGCTAGGGTGACCAGCACAGAGATGCCGGCGTGGGTCCGGGCATACCCATGGAGCCCCATCAGGAAAGCGGCCAATTGGCTTGCGCCAGCTGGACTGGCCGCAGAAAGTCGAGCCGCATATTGGGCGAGCTCATCCAGCATCACCAGGATCTTGCGACCACCCAAGATCTTATCCAAATACCCCTTCCCTGGCGCAGCATGGTAGGCCGCTTCATCTTCGACCTCCCGATAAAGCGCCTCTCCTCCAATTTGATAAGCCATCTCACCCCAAAGAGTGTAGGGTGTCAGGGCGGCCCCCTTGGGCTTGTGAACCGGAATCTCATCCCCGGCAACACCCACTACGGAAACTTCTCCAGGATTTGGTAGGAGCGCACTATCGAGCATCCCTGCGGTCTCTGCCGTAATCTCTTTCCCCTTGTATGCAATATGGGCGCATGCGATTAGGGCATGAGTCTTTCCTCCTCCGAATGCCGTCTCGAGCCGATGAATGGCTGGCACGCCCGAATTCCCCGAGATGCGCGTAAAGACATCCGATAAAATCATTTTAAGGCCGTCAGTTGGGTACGTTGCTTCCCGGAAAAATGTCCCTGCATCGGTATACATCGGGTGGATGGATGCTCCATCTCCTGAGTAAAATCGGAAGACCTCACTGATCGATGCCGTGAAGATCTCGGGATTGAAGGTCCCGGCCAGGATGTCCTGTCGTGGTTCGCATGCATTGATGATGCTTTGCATTTTTCCGCTCCTTCCTCGATTACTTCTTAAGTCAAGGATTGATAATGGTCTGTCTCGCCATCTAAAAGACCAACTGTACCTCTTTAATACATGTCAACAGTTGATCGATATCAGCACAAGCCCAATTTTGAGTTTCAAACGATCCTTGTATCGCTTCCTTCGGTTGGCTATAAATTCCTTGATCTCCGATCGCATAACCTCTGCAGTCGACGAGCCTGAAGGAAGTTCCTTAGCAGCAAGTCCATGACAATTTGTCTCGTTTGGCCTCCTTGACAAGGCGGATGTTCCTCCGGCCGAAGTTCATTCGTGCAACCCTTTCAGGCCCCAGCAAGGTAAGGACCTCCTCTCTGAACCCACCCTCCACAAATTTTTCCGAGACTGGGGATCAAGTTCATGGCGGTATGCATGCATTTCTTTCCTGGAAATCATCTCAGCAATCCGAATTTCTTTGAATCCCGGCTTTCGTGCTATGAAGGGAAACTGCCTGCAGTCACGGCAGACCACAAAAGTCGTCCTAACGCGAGGTACAGACTCTTTGAGTGCATCTTCGTCTGATAGGTGCTCCGTGCCGAAACAGGGTTTTTGGGTCGACCGCTTGACGGGAATTGGGGTGGGTTGCATTTCTTTCCCTTTTTGATTCCACCCTGTATAAAACAGGCAACCGCACCTACACTCGCATCTCGCCAAAGAAAATGGCCTTGTGCAAGAAAGGTGTAATTGGATATGAAAAGCGCGGAGTAAGTCTTTGGTTTTGTCTTGGTTTGCACAGTAAAACGGCTTGGGTAAGAACGGCTGGCTTGTTCATCTGCTGAACATTTCGTGGGAACGGTGCTTGATTGGAAATCTCCGCCTTCTCCACCGCTTCACAGGCAATTTTCCAAAGTAAGCTGGCTTTCTTGTTAATACATTGGGTGTAAAATCTCTATCAGAGTTTGCCTTTGATGTCCACCTTTGCAATGTGGTTTTGTTGCTTGACCGTTTTATCATTCATCTCGGATGATCTTGTTGGCCAAAACCCCGTTCTCTTCGGGCAGGATATCGGCGTAAACGGCGGTCGTGTCGATGCGGGCGTGGCCGAGCTGCTTCTGAACGTACCGCATGTTGCCGGTATCATGCAGGAGGTAGGTTGCGTAAGTGTGCCGCGCACAGTGGATGCTGTAATGATCAGGCAGGCCAGCCTCCGCGAGCGCACGCTTAAAGGACTTCCTCAGTGTTACGGGCGGCGGCTGGCGGCCGTTGCGGCCCGAAAAGAATGGAGCGTCCTCGGAAACATCCTCACGGCTGACCTTCTTTTTGTAGGTTATGAACTCCCTAAGGTGCTTGGCGAGGGCCTTATCCATATAAACATCCCGCTTTTTGCTACCCTTTCCGTTCCGAACCACGAGATACGGATCCTTGGCCGCCAGGTTCAGGTCTCCCACTCGCAGGGCGGCAATCTCAGCTACGCGCAGCCCTGTGTAAAGAGCCAGATCCACGAGCATGTAACGCACCGGCCAGACCTTGCGCCCGTGGAGCAAATCCAGTTCTGCCTTTTCCTTGCAAACTCTCAGAAGTTTGGACCGTTCATTGCGATCCAGAATTTTTTCTCGATCCACCGTGTAGTCCTTCCGTTCCATAGCGCCTCCTTGCAGCTTTGACCAATGTGAGTTGATCCCCGGCCCCCAACTTTCCCCGAAGACCACCTACGAAGGGAAAAGTTCAGAACTCCTGACCTAGGTCATTAAGGATGTGAAACATAAGCGTAGCGGTGTGA
>CAYVUX010000050.1:0-12898 GCA_964455075.1 uncultured Desulfobacteraceae bacterium
CTACGGCGGCGAGCCCGCGCTGCGGCCGGGGGTGTGCCTGGCGGCGAGCCGCATCTTTGATTCCACGCTGGTTTTTACCAACGGGACCATGGGGCTCCCGGGGCTTCGAAACGGACAGTGGATTGTTTCCCTGGACGGCCCGCGGAAGATCAACGACGCGGTGCGGGGAGAGGGCGTTTACGATACGGCGGTCCGGAATATACAGAGGGCCGCCCGTCCCCCCATTGTCCACATGACCCTGTGTCGGATGAATCAGCACGCGATCGAGCCTTTTGTCCGGGAGATGCTGGAGCTTCCCATCAAAGGTGTCGGGTTTTCTTTCTACACACCCATGAGGAACCGGGAAGAGCCGGAACTGTTCATTCCTCTGGCGCAAAGGAACCGCACGGTGGATCATCTTCTCGCGTTGAAGGAGAGATACGGACCGAGGGTGGGCTTCACCCCGGCCATGGGGAGGCAGTTTCGGACGGATGGCGCATTTTCCGAATGGAACGACTTCGGCAGGTGCCCCGTGGGCCGAAGGGTCCTCTGCTATGCGTCCGATGGAACGGAAAAACGCTGCACCTACGGGGACGACGCGGACTGCTCCCGCTGCGGATGCGCAGCCGTTTCCGCCTATCGGGGTTCGCTCAAACCACCCGACATCAAGACCATGAGGGTGGTCATGGGTCTCGTATTCCCGGGTGCGGGAACACGTTTGAAACGCAGCTCCATGCCCGGCGATTCACCCGCGGGAAGGCCTGATGGATTGGGCTCCCGTCAATACCCGTAAGCGTCCGGACGCCACCGATCACGGTCCGAGAGGCTGTGTCGCAGTTCGTCATCCCGGCCAAGTCCCGTGGAACGGGACGCGGGCCGGGATCCATAAGTTAACGAAATGATGCCGTTTTCCTGGATCCCGCATCTCTCTTTGCTTCGCGTCGCTCGTCCGGAATGACGTTTTTTTCGAATTGCGACATAGTCTTCCGAGCAGGGATCCGGCGGGAAAGGCAAGAAAAGCATTACCCAGGAGAATTTATGGAAAGCCAAAACCAGGAAACCGGCACAAGAGGAGATCTGATCCAGTGCATGCAGTGCGCCCATTTTCGGCATTTTCATAATGACCGGGGGCACAACAGCCCCCACGCCCTGGGAAAGTGCCTGAGCCAGCCGTGGGACGGGAGAACCGGGCAGTGGCCTATGTTTCCGCATACCTGCAAGAATTTTGAGCCCGCAGAGGCCAACTCGCCCGATGCATAACGCCGCGTCGGGCGCGCCCCTATTTCAGACTCCTCCACACAGGGCCGTCCTTGGTATCGATCACCTCGATACCCATTTCCTTGAGATCTTCCCTTAACCGGTCCGCGCGTTGCCATTCCTTGTTTTTTCTGGCCTGTTCCCTTTCCTTGATCAGGGCCTCCGCCTTGTCATCGACCTTCGGCGGTTCGAGGTCCATGACGCTCAGCACCGCATTGACCTCCTCCAGGACCTTGAGCACTTTATCCCTGTCGGCAACCGAGAGCCCGTTCTGGTCCATGATCCGGTTTACCCGGCGGGTGAATCGAAAAAGCTCCGCCAGGGCGGGCGCGATGTTCAGGTCGTCGTCCATGGCCTCCACGGAATTGTGCCGCAGGTTGTACACCGTCTGATCCATTTCGGGATGATCCTCTCCCCGGGGAGCGGCGAACAGCTTCTTAATGAATTTATCCAGATTGGCCAGGGTCTTTTTGGCGGTGTCCAGCTTGGACCAGGCAAAGGAGATGGGCTTCCTGTAGTGGCGGCTGATGAGCCAGAAACGGATCTCGCGGCCGGAGTATCCTTTCTCCAGCAGATCCCGGATCGTGTACGGCTCGCGGCCTGCTTGACCTTCTTCGTGGTTGATCGCGACGAGCTCGTTGTGCAGCCAGTAGTTTGCGAGCGGCTTGCCGGTGAGGGCCTTGCTGATGGCGATCGCATTTTCGTGGTGAGGAAAAATGAGATCCATTCCGCTTGTGTGGATGTCGTACTGATCGCCCAGGTATTTCATGGCCATGGCGGGGCACTCCATGTGCCAGCTCGGCCTCACGTTTCCCCATTGGGTGTTGTAGAAGATCCCTCTTTTCAGTTCGTTCAGGGTGGATCGCTTCAGCAACGTGAAGTCCCGCGGGTTCTCTTTTTCATATTCTTCCAGGTCCACGGTCTTTCCCACCTGGATTTTCTCGAGATCGATTTTGGAGAGTTTGCCGTAGTCTCTGAACCGGGAAATGTCAAAATAGACCGAGCGCAGCTTGTCATACGCATAGCCTTTTTCAAGCAGCTTTCCGGCGAGCCGGATCATGTGGTCCACGTTTTCGCTCGCCTTGGGGTAAACATCCGCTCTCTTGATGTTCAAGGTGTCCATATCGAAAAGGAACTCCTCGAAAAAGCGTTCCGTGAAGTCCTTGAGTTCCCGGCCTTCTTCCTGTGCGCCCTGGATGGTCCGGTCGTCCAGGTCGGTCACGTTTACAACGTGGGTGACCGTGTAGCCCCTGGATTCAAGGTACCTCTTGAGAAGGTCTGCAAAAACAAAGCGCCGGCATTGCCCGATGGGCACAAGCCGCGACAAGGTCGGACCGCAGGAATACATGGAAACGCGTTTTTCTTCGAGGGGGACGAACTCTTCTTTTCTTCTCGTGAGCGTGTTGTAGAGCGCGAGCCCGGTTTTCTTCTTGTCCAGGAAAAGCGGTGTGCTCAGGTACCTTTCCCCCCCGTCCGGAAGGATGCAAACGATCCGGCCTTCGGACATCTCTTTGGCGATCTGCATTGCAACGGTGAGGGCCGCTCCCGAACTCATGCCGGCAAAAATCCCCTCTTGCCTCGCCAGCAGGCGGGCCGTTTGATAGGCTTCTTCGTCGTCGATATTGATGATCCGGTCGGCCCTTGACTTATCGAAGATTCCGGGGCGATAGGACTCCTTCATGTTCTTGAGCCCCTGAATCTTGTGCCCCAGGTAGGGCTCTACGCCGACAATCTGGACATCCGGGTTCAACTCCTTGAAACGCCTTGAGATTCCCATGAGGGTTCCCGTGGTGCCCATCGTGGCTACAACGACGTCCACGCGTCCGCCGGTCTGCTCCCAGATCTCCGTGGCGGTTCCTTTGTAATGGGCAAGCCAGTTCGCGTCGTTGTTGAACTGGTCCGCCAGCCAGTACTTGTCGGGTTCTTCCCGAATGACGTTGTATACAAACTCAATGGCCCCGTCCGTTCCGAGGTGGGCGGGCGTGAATTGCAGATCCGCGCCCATGGCGCGGAGGATTTTCTTTCTCTCTTCGCTCACCGCTTCGGACATGACCAGGAGAATCCGGTATCCTTTGGTGGCCGCCACGAGGGAGAGGCCGATGCCGGTATTTCCGCTTGTGGCCTCCAGAATAATCTTCTCCCGGGTGAGTTCGCCGGCTTGTTCGGCCTTCTGGATCATGGTCAGGGCCGGCCGGTCCTTTACAGATCCGCCCGGATTGAAACTCTCGAGTTTCGCCAATATCTGGACGTTCTTGTTCGGGCTCATGCGCGCGAGAGGGACAAGGGGCGTGCCGCCGATATGGTCCAGAATGTTGTTGTGTTTTGCAGCCATGGGCTCCTCGGTCGTGAACGGAGAATCGGTTCGGAGTAAAGATTGGGCCAATTGGACTCCGTTTTGCGGGAAGTGTAAAGCAAATTCCTTTGGTTTTCAACGGCGAGGAACGCCTGTCATCCGCGCCCCACAGGCAGCCGGAGGAAGCCCTTTCCCCTTCCTGCAGAGCGGCTTTGAGCATATTTCTTGACCGTCCTCCACGATCCTGGTAGTTTCGATCCGGAAACGGGCCTTTGTCCTCCGCCTCAGGTGGACCGCACAAGGAACCCCGCAGTTTGACGCGGACCTGTCCCGAAGAAGGTGGGGGGAATCCGAGGACCCGCAGGCAGGATGGGGGAGACTGAACATGAAAATTCTTGTGACCGGAGGCGCCGGATTCATCGGATCACACGTTGTGGATGCCTATATGGATGCCGGCCACGAAGTCCTGGTCCTGGATGATCTATCATCCGGAAAGCCCTCCAACGTGCATCCCCGTGCACGTTTTTTTGCAACGGATATCCGTTCCCCCGAGGCGGCGGACCTTATTGTGAGGGAGAAACCGGATGTGGTCAACCATCACGCAGCCCAGATCAGCGTGCCGGACTCGGTGTCAGACCCTCTGTTGGACGCCGACATCAACCTCAAGGGCCTGCTGAATGTCCTGGAGGCCTCAAGATCTGCCCGGGTCGGCAAGTTCATCTTTATTTCTTCGGGAGGCGCCATATACGGCGAGGCCGAGGAGTACCCCACCTCTGAGAAGGCTTTGGTCCGGCCTCTCTCCCCTTATGCGGTGTCCAAATATGCCTCGGAACTCTATCTCCGGTATTACCGGCACCGGTACGGATTGAATTATACGACCCTTCGCTACGCGAATATTTACGGGCCTCGCCAGATAAGGCATGGAGAAGCAGGCGTAGTGGCCATCTTTATGGGCAATCTCTGCCGGGGGATTCCTTCTACGGTGAACTGCTTCAAAGACGATCCCGAAGGCATGGTGCGGGACTACTGCTTTGTCGGGGATGCAGCCGGGGCGAATGTACTGGCTTTGGAAGCGGGCGGCGGGGATTGCTTCAATATCGGGACAGGCGTCGGAACCAAAACGCTTCCCCTTTACAAATTGATTTTGGAGGCTTACGAGAAGATCAGCGGAGCAGTCCCTGTCAGGCTTCGGGATCCTCTCAAGGGGGCTGCACGTGCCGGAGACCTGGCCCGAAGCCGCCTTCTGGTGGAAAAGGCCCGGAAGGGGCTCGGATGGGAACCGCAAACCGACTTGAAGGCGGGCCTGGAGAGAACCCTGGAGTGGCGAACGGCACATGCAGCCGGCCGTTGACCCCCGGTTCACCTCCTGCGGTATGATGCCATGCAGTGCGCGGAACCGGCGGGCGCCTGTTCTCCAGGCTTTTTTCTCACCTCCTCCTCTTGACATTTCACATGTCATTCTTAGATTTTGACATCTACGCTTGGTCCCTGTTTGGGAGCCGAAAAGGGGCGGGCGTATTTCTGTTTATTCCTGGGGCTCCTTTGATAAAGGAAAGGGGCGGGCGGATAGGGTTTGCCTCGCGGGGTTGGGAGTAAGAGCTTTGAAAAATCCACCGGTCTCTCAAAGGTCTCAGGCAGTGAGTGCCTTGGACGGTATCCGGCAACGTGAGCTACAGCAGTGAGAGCGCTTGAACACCGTGCAGTCGAAGGGTTCGGACAGAATAGAGGGAAGTCCCTGAACGGGTCATTATCAACTTTTTTAGGCTAGATTGGGAGGAGATGTTTGCGATGAAAGTGAGACCATTGCACGATCGGGTCATTGTGAAGCGCATTGAGGAAGATGAGAAAACCAAAGGCGGCATCATCATTCCGGACACGGCGAAAGAAAAGCCCATCGAGGGAACCATCAAGGCCGTCGGCCAGGGGAAGGTGCTCGAAAACGGCAAAACGGCGCCTCTTGAGGTAAAAGAAGGCCAGCGCATCCTTTTCGGGAAATATGCAGGAACAGACATCAATATCGATGGCGAGGAGCACCTGATCATGAGGGAGGACGACATCATAGCCATCGTCGAGTAACCCTCGTTTTCGATCACAAGCCGGAAAAAAACAGAATCAAAGGAGGACATTTGGAATGGCGAAAGATATTAAGTACGACGTAAAAGCCCGAGAGTCCATGTTGAAGGGTGTCGATATCCTGGCCAATGCAGTCAAAGTGACGCTTGGACCCAAGGGAAGGAATGTGATCCTCGAAAAATCCTTTGGCGCCCCCAACATCACCAAGGACGGCGTCACCGTCGCCAAGGAGATCGAGCTGGAAGACAAGTTTGAAAACATGGGCGCCCAGATGGTCAAAGAGGTGGCATCCAAGACGTCTGATGTGGCCGGGGACGGTACCACAACAGCCACGCTGCTTGCCCAAGCCATTTACAGGGAGGGGTCAAAGCTTGTCGCCGCCGGCGTCAATCCGATGGCGTTGAAGCGGGGAATAGAAAAGGCCGCGGAGGCCGCGGTCGAGGAGCTAAAGAAGCTCTCCAAGCCCACAAAAGACCAGGAAGAAATCGCCCAAGTCGGGACCATCTCCGCGAACAACGATGAGACCATCGGAAACATCATCGCTGAAGCCATGAACAAGGTGGGCAAAGAAGGCGTCATCACGGTGGAAGAGGCGAAAGGCATGGAGACCACGCTGGAAGTGGTGGAAGGCATGCAGTTCGACCGCGGATACCTTTCCCCGTATTTCGTGACGGATCCCGAAAAGATGGAAGTGTCACTCAGCGAGCCCTATATCCTCTTGAACGAAAAGAAGATCAGCAACATGAAAGACCTGGTTCCCATCCTGGAACAGATCGCCAAGATGGGCAAACCTCTTTTGATTATCGCCGAGGACGTGGAAGGAGAAGCCCTGGCTACCCTGGTGGTGAACAAGCTGAGAGGAACGCTGCAGGTCTCCGCGGTCAAGGCGCCCGGTTTCGGGGATCGCAGAAAGGCCATGCTGGAGGATATCGCCATTCTGACGGGCGGAAGGGTGATCTCCGAAGACCTGGGTCTGAAGCTCGAAAACGTGACCATCAATGACCTCGGTACGGCCAAAACGGTGAGCCTGGACAAGGACAACACGACCATCGTGGACGGCGGTGGAAGCAGGAGCGATCTCGAGGGCAGGGTCAAGCAGATCCGGGCCCAGATCGACGAGACCACCTCCGACTATGATCGGGAAAAACTCCAGGAGAGACTGGCCAAGCTCATCGGCGGCGTGGCGGTCATCAACGTGGGGGCTGCCACGGAAGTGGAAATGAAGGAGAAAAAGGCCCGTGTCGAGGACGCGCTGAACGCAACCAGGGCAGCGGTCGAGGAAGGGATTGTGCCCGGTGGCGGCGTCGCGCTGCTGCGGGTCATTGGGACCGTGGGAAAACTCAAGCTCGATGGCGAACAGCAGGCCGGCGTGAACATCGTCAAACGTTCGCTTGAGGAGCCGCTTCGCCAAATCGCCGCGAATGCGGGCGCCGAAGGCTCCATCGTCGTGGAAAAGGTCAGGGAAGGCAAGGGCGCATTCGGATACAACGCGGAAACGGGCGATTATGAGGACCTCTTGAAAGCCGGGATCATTGATCCCACGAAGGTCACCCGATTTGCCCTTCAGAATGCCTCTTCGGTCGCGTCCCTCCTCTTGACCACCGAGGCGATGATCGCGGAAAAACCCAAGGAGAAAGAAGACGCCGGGGCCATGCCGGGAGGCGGCATGGGCGGCATGGGCGGCATGGGCGGTATGGGCGGCATGATGTAGCTCGTCCATCATGAGGTCCCGCACCGGCCCGAAAGAACCCGTGCCGAAAGACTCTGAACGATCATAAGGTGTTGCGGGAAAATATCACCCGAGATGAAAAGGGGCTGCCCCGAGAGCCGAGTGTTTGGGGGGCAGCCCTTTTTTTTGCGTCATGAGGCCTTTTTGTAGGTTCGCGGCAGTGTTCGGATTCCGGGCTCGTGTTTTGAGACTGAAGCCCGGGGGCCGCCCGGGCTCGTCTTTTTCCAGACACCGGGAGCCCCGCAGTTCAGGAAAGGCGTCGGCAGCGAAGGCTTCCAACAAAAAGAGGTGGCTTTTGGGCGGGCTTTCTGGTATGGATGCGGCCAACGAGAGGGCATGGGACTTATGAAAGAACCAGCAAATGCCGGAGTTGAAAAGGCGCGGAGGCGGGCCGTCCTTGTTACGGGGGCCGCGGGTTTCATCGGGTCTCACTTGTCAAGGAGGATACTGGAACTGGGGGGGAGCGTGGTCGGAGTAGACAACCTGAACCCCTATTACGACGTGGAACTCAAGCGAAGCCGTCTGGCCCGGCTCCGGCCTTATTCGGACTTCGTATTCTACCATTTGGATATCCAGGACCTTGATGCGCTCAAGGAGATTTTTCATGCCCATGAAATCGGTTCGGTGTGCAACCTGGCGGCCCAGGCAGGCGTCCGACACTCGTTGAAAGACCCCTTTTCCTATCAGAGGAGCAATCTCGAGGGGTTCCTGAATCTTCTCGAACTGGCCCGGGAGCATGATATCGACAATTTCGTATATGCCTCGTCCTCTTCGGTTTACGGAAACAACACAAAAGTGCCATTCAGTGTGGAAGACCGTGTGGATACCCCCATCTCCCTTTACGCCGCCACCAAAAAGGCCAATGAACTGATGGCGCACGCTTACAGCCACCTTTACGGCATCCCCTGCACGGGACTGAGGTACTTCACCGTCTATGGCCCCTGGGGACGGCCGGACATGGCCCTTTTTCTTTTTGTTGATGCGATCCTGAACGGCAGGCCCATCAAGGTATACAACCATGGCCGCATGAAGCGCGACTTTACCTACATCGACGACATCGTGGACGGAACCTTGGCGGCGCTTGAGCGCCCTGTTCCTTACGACATTTTCAATCTCGGGAATTCAAGCACGGTGGGCCTGCTGGAATTCATCGGCATCATTGAAGAGGAACTGGGAATGAAAGCGGAGATGAATCTGCTGCCGCTTCAGCCCGGCGATGTGCCCGAATCCTTTGCAGACATTGCCCGATCCAGAGAACTCCTCGGGTTTCAACCGAAAACCTCTTTGCGGGACGGAATTCGAAATTTTCTTCGATGGTACCGGGAGTACTACCGGGTTTAGGGGGTTTCCGTCCATAAATGGCTTTTTTGTGTCCCCCCTCCATCGGGCTCCATCCCCACCCTCCGGGCGGCTCCGTGCCTCCTCGGAGACACCCCGCAATTGGGCCTCGTTCACCCGGGATGAATCCCTGTTTGATTTCCCATATCCTTGACCTAACCGTTTTGATTCGCCATACTAAATGCAAATAACATTGGACGGTTTTGTGCGAATCCAGGGACCATCAGGGTTCTGTATGATCGGTGCCGTCCGAATTCCGGCCGCGCACCGAAAGGCCCCGGCCGGGATGAGCCGACTGCGGCTGGAAGTTCGGGTTTCGCAACGGCGAACTGAGATGAAGAGATATGGAAGCTGTCATATTCCCGGCTGAGAAATGAACCTCAAAGATTTCTGCATGAACTCGCCCGGTTTCCTCGACCACCTGCTTGCTTCCATGGAGGAGGTGGTGATCATCGCCGACCTCGAAGGGCGTGTGAAGTTCTCCAATGAGGCATCCAAGTGCGTTCTGGGTTTTTCTCCGGAGGAGCTGGAGGGTCGGTCGCTGGATAGCATCTTTACCGCGGAGGATTTGGCCTGCCTCTATCCCAATCTGCTTGCCATGGTCCGAAAATATGAGCCTTTCGATGGGGAGTTGATGCTCGTTCGGGGTGACGGCGACCGGTTTTTCGCTTTCGTGACGCTCCGAACATTCGACAGCGCGAAAAGCGACATGACGATGTTCAGCATGCAGATTCGGGATATTGACGAAAAGAAACGTCTGCGCGGAAGCGCGGGCTCCATCGGACGTGATGACCTCATCAGGGTGGCCGGTGGAATAGCCCATGAACTGAGGAACCCGCTTGTTGTGATTGGAGGATTTGCGAGACGGCTCTATGCCTCCTCCAGGGGGTCCGGGGACTTGGACAGGTACCATAATTTTATCGAGGAAAACCTGAGGAAAATCGAAACGGTAATCAAGAAGGCGGAGTTTTTCGCCAACCTGCCCGCTCCTCATTTCAAACAAGCGTCCATTGGCGATATCGTCGCCGTTGCCGCGGCGCGCTACCGGGGGGAGATGGAGAAGAGGTCTATCGAGATTTCTGAAGAAATCGGGGATTTCCGGCTTTTCGTGGATCCCGACCTTCTCCAGACGGCGTTTGCCATTCTCTTTGAAAACGCGCTGGATGCGCTTCCTGACGGAGCACGCGTCGATATCTCCGCGGCGGCGAATGAGGAGACCGTGGACGTCTTGATGACAAACAAAGGACAAGGAATTCCTCCTGAGGACCTTCCCCATTTGTTTACGCCCTTTTTCAACACCGGCGTGCGTGGGGCGGGGATTGATCTGGCCACGGTGAGACGAATTCTCGATGTGCACGGCGGGGCCATAGAAGTGAGCTCCGAGCCGGCATCGGGGACGACATTCCGCCTGCGATTTCCCCTCGAGCGACGCCGTGCCATAAGGCTCCGCCCGCTGAAGCCATGCGACGGAAATACGGGACCGAAGACCGTCAAGTCGGGTCCCCCCCGAGCGGGAAAGGAGGCTTCTGCAAAGCCGTTTTCATGGCCGTCACCGGACGGAAAAGCTCCCGGCCCGGGTTGATTCCATCCGCGAAATCCAGGGAGAATGATCCCGTGGAGCCGGGAACAGGCTTCCCTGCCCAAAAAATTCACGGCCGACCCGCGGAGAAGGCGACCCGTCTCGAGCGTTATGTGTCCCATGCCCAATGAGTTTTCCAAGAAGATGAACCGGATCCGTTCACGGCTTCCTCAGGCTATGTTGCGGGACAGAGACGAGATCTCCAGAAAACTCCGAGGCGTCCGCCCCATTGACAAGCGGGGAATGTCCGCAAAAACAGCCCTCCGGCGGTTGGAGGAGATTGAAAAGAGACTCGATGCTTCGATTTCCAGAAAGGAGAGACGCCTCTCCTCCCGGCCCCGACCCGCTTATCCGCAAGCCCTTCCCATCCTGGAGAACAAAGAGGAGATCGTAGAAGCCGTACGCACCCGACCCGTTGTGATTGTGGCCGGCGACACCGGCTCGGGCAAGAGCACACAACTGCCCAAGATGTGTCTTGAGGCCGGAAGGGGGATTGCGGGGAGGATTGGGTGCACCCAGCCCAGGCGAATCGCGGCCACCTCGATTGCGTACCGGATTTCGGAGGAGTTGGGAGAAAAAATCGGTAAATCCGTAGGCTACAAGATCCGTTTTACGGACCGAACAAGCCCGCAGGGATACGTCAAGGTTATGACGGACGGGATCCTTCTGGCAGAGGCCCAGAAAGATCCCTTCCTTCGGGAATACGACACCCTTCTCATCGACGAAGCCCACGAAAGGAGCCTCAACATTGACTTCATCCTGGGCATGTTGAGGACCCTGATCCCGAGGCGGCCGGAACTCAGGGTGATTATTACATCGGCCACGCTGGACACGGAGAAATTCTCATCCGCATTCGGGGAGGCCCCCGTGATCCAGGTGGAGGGACGCATGTTCCCCGTGGAAGTCGAGTACATGCCCGTGGCCGAGGAGGACGACTCGGGCAATGTGCCCTATGTGGAGGCGGCGGTCCGGGCCGCGGAAAAGCTGACAAGGAAGCAGGCCGGAGGAGACATCCTCATATTCATGCCCACAGAGCAGGACATTCGGGAGACCTGTGCGCTCCTGGAATCCAGGGGGTGGCCGGGCACGAAAGTTCTCCCCCTTTTCGCAAGGCTCACGGCATCGCAGCAGAAGCGGGTGTTCGCGACCCACAAGGGCAGGAAAATCGTGGTCGCGACCAATGTGGCGGAGACCTCTCTGACCATTCCCGGGATTCGGTATGTCATCGATACGGGGCTGGCCCGGCTCCCCCGGTATGTGCCCAGGACCCGCACAACGAGCCTGACCGTGGGACCCATCTCCAGAAGCAGCGCCGACCAGCGGAAGGGCCGCTGCGGCAGGGTGCAAAAGGGGCACTGCATTCGTCTCTACTCGGAGGAAGATTACAACGCATGGCCGGCGTTTACGACTCCTGAGATACTTCGGTCGAATCTTGCAGGAGTCATTCTTCGAATGCTCTCCCTGAACCTCGGAGATATTGAGGCCTTTCCATTCATAGACAGACCCAATCAAAGGAGCATCCGGGACGGCTTCAAGCTTCTGGAAGAACTCGGGGCCGTGAGCAGGGCGGGAAAAGATGCCAGGCTGACCGAGAAGGGGAAGGCCATGGCGCGGATGCCCCTGGACCCGAGGATATCACGGATCCTGCTCGAGGCCGTTCAAGAGGGCTGCATCGAAGACATCGTGGTGATCGCGTCGGCCCTCAGCATCCAGGATCCCAGGGAACGGCCTTATGAAAAGTCCGATGAGGCGGACCGCATGCATGGGCTTTTTCAGGACCCGCATTCAGACTTTCTTTCTCTCGTCAACCTTTGGCACCGCTACAGCCGTGTCAAGGAGTCTTTGAAGACGCAGAATAAGATCAGGAAATTCTGCAAGGACCATTTTCTCTCATTTGTACGCATGAGAGAGTGGGGCGATATCCGGGAACAGATTCGCATGATTCTGGACGAGCAGAACCTGGTTCCGGCTTCGGCTCCCCCCGCACAATCTCCGGATAAGCGTTACGAAGCGATTCATCGATCCATCCTGAGCGGATTTCTCTCCAATATTGCCATGAAGCGGGGCAAGAATCTTTATACCGCGGCGGGAGGAAGGGATGTCATGTTGTTTCCGGGCTCGAGCCTTTTCGACAAGGGGGCGCCGTGGATCGTGGCGGCCGAGTTCGTCAAGACCTCCAGGCTTTTCGCGAGGACCGCGGCGAGGATCGAGCCCGGCTGGCTGGAATCCATTGCCGGAGGCCTCTGCAAATCCGCCTATTTCGATCCACACTGGGACAGCAGGAGGGGAGAGGTCCGCGTCCATGAGCAGGTAAAGCTTTTCGGCCTTCCGATCGTTTCTTCCCGGGAGGTCCCCTACGCCCCGATCCGGCCCCTTGAATCGCACAGCATTTTCGTGGAGTCCGCCCTGGTGGAAGGGCGTGTCCGGGAGGAATTTCCCTTTCTGGTCCGCAATCAGCGGCTTGTGGAAAGGATCGCGACCCTTGAGGACAAGATAAGGCGGAGGGGCATCCTGGTGGACAAAGAAACCATGGCCGCCTTTTACTCGGAGAGGCTTCCCGGCGTCTGCGACGTCCGAACCCTGAAACAGCGCATTCGGGAGGCGGGGGGCGACGATTTCCTGAAAATGCGCGAGCAGGACCTCATCCGAT
>CAYVUX010000051.1:0-5428 GCA_964455075.1 uncultured Desulfobacteraceae bacterium
GAAAGGCGGCCGAGCGCATCGGCTATCCCCTGATCATTCGGGCCAGCTTCACCCTGGGGGGCGCCGGCAGCGGGGTGGCATACAACCGGGAGGAGATGGAAGCGCTGGCCGGTGCGGGCCTCGAGGCCAGCATGATCTCGGAAATTATCATGGAGAAGTCCCTCATCGGCTGGAAGGAATTCGAGCTGGAAGTCATGCGGGATTTCAAGGACAACGTGGTCATTATCTGTTCCATTGAGAACCTGGATCCCATGGGCGTTCATACCGGCGACAGCATCACCGTGGCGCCGGCCCAGACCCTGACGGACCTTGAATACCAGGGAATGCGGGATGCCGCCATTTCCATCATCCGCGAGATCGGCGTGGAGACAGGGGGATCCAACATTCAATTCGCCATCCACCCCGCCCGCGGGGACATGGTGGTGATCGAGATGAATCCCAGGGTCTCCAGGAGCTCGGCCCTCGCTTCTAAGGCCACGGGGTTTCCCATCGCCAAGATCGCGGCCAAGCTGGCCGTGGGCTACACCCTGGACGAGATCGCCAACGACATCACCCGGGAAACCCTCGCCTCCTTTGAACCCACCATCGACTATTGTGTGGTCAAGGTCCCCCGCTTTACCTTCGAAAAATTCCCGGGCGCCGAAGACGTCTTGACCACTTCCATGAAATCCGTCGGCGAGACCATGTCCATCGGCAGGACGTTCAAGGAGGCCCTCCAGAAAGCGCTGCGATCCCTGGAGACAGACCGGGTCGGGCTCGGCCTGGACCGGCCCCTGAAACCGGGAGGCCCCCCGGACCTGCGCGAGATCCACGACAGGCTCGCCACGCCGAACTCGAATCGCATCTTCTATATCCGGGAGGCCCTCGAGCAGGGCATGGACATCAACCGAATCCACGAGCTCACGGCCATCGACCCCTGGTTCCTGTACCAAATTCAAGGCATTTACCGGATGGAAAGACGCATCTTGGAGACGGCTGATGGCGGCGGCGCCCCGGACCGGTTGGATTCGGACCTTTTCCGCCAGGCAAAGGAGTATGGATTTTCCGACATGCAGCTGGCGCAGGCCTATCAGACGGACGAACCGGCCGTGTGGGAGGCCAGAACCGCACTCGGGCTCGAGCCGGTCTATAAACTCGTGGATACCTGCGGGGCCGAGTTCGAGGCCTACACCCCGTACTTTTATTCCACGTACGAAGAAGAAAACGAGATCCGCGCGTCCTGCCGCAGAAAAGTGATGATTCTCGGAGGGGGGCCCAACCGCATTGGACAGGGCATTGAGTTCGACTACTGTTGTGTTCAGGCCTCCTTTGCCCTCCGAGAAATGGGCATTGAGAGTATTATGGTCAACAGCAACCCGGAAACGGTAAGCACCGATTACGACACATCGGACAGGCTCTATTTCGAGCCGCTCACCCGGGAGGACGTGCTGAACATCGTCAAACAGGAACAACCCGAGGGAGTCATCGTCCAGTTTGGAGGACAAACCCCTTTGAACATCTCCGTTCCCCTGGACCAGGCCGGAATTTGCATCCTGGGAACGAGCCCGGACAGCATCGACCGGGCTGAAGACCGGGACCGGTTTCAGGCCCTTCTTCACAAGCTGGACATCCTCCAGCCGGAAAACGGAATCGCCGCGACCGAGGAAGCCGCCATTGCGGTGGCGCAGCGAATCGGGTTTCCCGTGGTGGTAAGGCCTTCTTTCGTGCTCGGGGGGCGGGCCATGGAAATTGTTTACGATGAGAAAGACTTTGCCCGTTACATGACGACCGCGGCCCAAGTCTCCCGGGGAAAACCCGTACTCATCGACCGGTTCCTGGAGGATGCCGTGGAAATCGACGTGGATGCCGTCTCCGACGGGCGACACACCGTGGTGGCGGGCATCATGGAACACATTGAACAGGCGGGAATTCACAGCGGCGACAGCGCCTGTGTCCTCCCGCCCATTTCTCTGAACGCCTCCACGCTGGACCAAATAAAATCCCACACCCGGGCCATCGCGCGGGAACTGAACGTCATCGGGTTGATGAACATCCAGTATGCGGTGAAGGACGGAGAAGTCTACGTCCTGGAAGTGAACCCCAGGGCCTCGAGGACGGTTCCGTTCGTCAGCAAAGCCACGGGAGTCCCCTTGGCCAAGATTGCCACCAAGGTGATACTGGGCATGAATCTGAAGGAACTGATGGGGATGGAAGAGGTCGTTCCGTCTCACGTTTCCGTCAAGGAATCCGTATTTCCTTTCAGCCGGTTTCCGGGCGTGGATACCCTCCTGGGACCGGAGATGAAATCCACCGGTGAAGTCATGGGAATCGACCGCTCCTTCGGGCTTGCCTTTGCCAAGGCCCAGGTCGCCGCCGGCCAGGCGCTTCCCCTGTCCGGGACGGTCTTTTTCAGTGTGAAGGACGAGGACAAAGCGGGCGCTTCGGACATTGCCGCGCTATTCCAAAAGATGGGTTTCCAGCTGATCGCCACCAAAGGCACGTCCCGGTTCCTGACCGGAAAGGACATCCCCAATGAGCGAATCAACAAGGTCCGGGAAGGACGGCCTCACATTGTGGACATGATGAAGAACGGGGAGGTCGCTCTCGTCGTCAACACGACCAGCGACAGGAAAGCCATATCCGAATCCTACTCCATCCGCAGGACGGCCCTTACCCTGAATATTCCCTATACCACCACGCTCGCCGGGGCCAGGGCCACCGCCCTCGCCATTGACTCCTTGCTCCAAGGGAAGCTGGAGGTCAAAACGCTTCAGGAATATCACGGAAAGGTCACCCATCTGTCTGCAGCCTAACGGGCAGGCGGGAACCGCCGCCCGTATATCTCCCCGTCGGAGCGGCTGCCTTTGAATCGGGCCCCGGAAAGCGATCGGGGTTTGGAGACACAAAATGATCCCCACTCAGGAAGATCCATGGGAATCCCCGTCACGGCCCAGAGAGGAATGCGGCATCTTTGCCGTGTACGGCCATGAGGAAGCGGCGAAGCTCGCCTATTTCGGCTTGTATGCGCTTCAGCATCGGGGGCAGGAAAGCGCCGGCATCGTGACCTCGGACGGCCGCCGGGTTGTGGAACACAAGGCCATGGGACTCGTCCCGGACATCTTTGACGAGACGATCCTGGAGTCTCTTCAGGGGCACATGGCCCTGGGCCATGTGCGGTATTCCACTACGGGATCGTCTCTCCTCGTAAACGCCCAGCCTTTCCGAATCCGATATTCGGGAAAATCCTTCGCCATCGCGCACAACGGAAACCTGGTCAATGCCCGCAGGATCCGGCAGGAACTGGAGCGCCGGGGGTCCATTTTTCAGACCGGCATGGATACCGAGGTCGTGCTTCACCTGGCGGCCAAATCCCTTTCGAAAGGATTTGAAGAGGCGATGTTGGACACCATGGCCCGGGTGAAGGGAGCTTATTCCATGGTCCTCATGACGGAAGACACCATGGTGGCGGTCAGGGATCCGAGCGGCTTTCGCCCCCTTTCCCTGGGCAGAATAAACTCCGGTTATGTGGTGGCTTCCGAGACATGCGCATTCGACCTGGTGGAGGCGGAGTACATTCGAGACGTGGAGCCCGGAGAGATCCTGATCATCAACGAAGGCGGCCTGACAAGCATTCCGGCCGCAAGGGCCGAACGGACAAGCCAGTGCATCTTCGAGCTGATCTATTTCGCCAGGCCGGACAGCCTGGTCTTCGGCCAGAACGTCTATCTTTTCCGGAAGAAGCAGGGAGCGCTCCTAGCAGCCGACTACCCCAGGGACGTGGATCTGGTGATGCCGTTTCCCGACTCGGGGAACTACGCGGCCCTGGGTTACGCCCAGGCTTCCGGAATCCCCCTTGAGATGGGGGTAATCCGCAATCACTACGTTGGGCGGACATTTATCCAGCCTTCCCAGCGGATGAGGGATTTCGGCGTCAAGGTCAAGCTGAATCCCGTCCGGGAACTCCTCAAAGACAGGCGGGTTCTCATCATCGAGGAGTCCATCAGTCGGGGCACGTCCTCCCGCACGCGCATCCGCACGTTAAGGGATATCGGCGCCAGGGAAGTCCACATGCTCGTGAGCTGCCCGCCCCACCGCTACCCTTGTTATTACGGAATCGATTTTTCGAGCAAAGGGGAGTTGATCGCCTGTGAAAAACGGGTGGAAGAGATTCGCGATTTCATCGGCCTGGACAGCCTCGGGTATCTGGAGGCCCACCGTCTGGTCTCTGCGACGCACATCCCGAACGATCAGCTTTGTCTGGCCTGCTTTAACGGCGACTACCCCGTGGATATCGACAAGAGATTTTCCAAGGAATGCCTGGAATGAAGGACTCCGGCGGCAAATCCATAGAGCCCTAAAAAATGGGAAAGTGGGCATTGCCTCTGTATACTTCCCATGGTGAGCGAGCCTATGGGCGGGGATCCGATCCGGGATTCCCGTCGCCGGGCGGGCAGGCGCGCCCTTTCTTCCAGGCCAGGTACTCCCCGTAGGTAAATCTCTGACCCAGGTGGGACGGCCTTTTGTGTCCTCCCTGTTCGCAAAGGGAACACCTGGACTTGCTGCATCCCTGACAAACGATGCAGTCCGGACACTTGGTCTTTGGATTTCGAGGGGGATTACGAGCCGACGCCATAGGAGGCGGTCCTCCGTACCAGAACGCCGGGACCCTTCGTCCCTTCCCGGAGGAAAGGCCCGGGAAGAGTTGACCTACAATGCCACCGGGGGTACCATGCTATCGGCTGGGGAACCTCCTTAAGCCTGTTATCCTGTTGTTCCAAAGCCTCTACCCCATAAGAAAGAAAACATCGGCGATGAAGATTGTGCTCGTTTTTCCTCCATTCTACCTGCAATCCATGTACAATCTGCCTCCTCTCGGGCTCGTCCGGATCGCAACCTCGCTCAAGGATGAAGGGCATGATATCGTCATTCTGGACTTTGTCCTCGCCATACGTCAAGGGACGCTCTCTCTGGGTCCGGAAATCTACCGGGACTGCGCACGGCGGATCGCTGAGGAACGCCCCGATTTTGTGGGGTTCTCGGCGCAGTGCACAACCTATCCCCCGGTGGTTCATATCTCACGCAACCTTAAAGCGTTCATTCCCAATGTCAAGATCGTCGTCGGTGGACACAATGCATCCTTTGTAGACCGCTGGACCCTGGAAGCCTTCCCTTTCATTGATGCCATTGTCCGCGGAGAGGGAGAAATCGGTTTCAGGGAGCTCACCTCGGCATATGGTTCGACAAACGATCCTTCGGGCGTCCCCGGCGTCACCTATCGGGCTCAAGAAGGAATTGTACGCACCGGGGACCGCCCTCTTATCAAGGACTTGGATGCCCTTCCTCTTCCCGATTACGGCTTCCTGCCGGAGTTCCGCGCGTACAGAGACGCCTGCGGACTTCCCCGGAGCATTGCGATCCTGGAGGTGGGGAGGGGCTGTCCGCATCGGTG
>CAYVUX010000051.1:5438-12881 GCA_964455075.1 uncultured Desulfobacteraceae bacterium
CTCTGGAGACGCAGGACCAGAACCTTTTCCCCTGTACGCATTGTGCAGGAAATGGAGATCCTTGCCTCGAACTACGGGGCGGAGTGTTTTCTGCTAGCCTATGACCAATTTACCGCCCACAGGGGCTTTGTGGAAGAGTTCTGTCATCGGGTCATGGAAGCCGGGCTGAATCGTCTGCCCTGGTATTGCATTTCCCGGCTCGACAGCGTCGATCCCCCCTTGCTCTCCCTGATGCGCGAGGCTGGATGCGAGTCCATGTGCTATGGAATCGATTCCGGCTCCAGGAGGACCCTCCGGTTCATCAGAAAAAGCATTGATCACGGAATCCTGTACCGACGGGTCGTGGAAACCGCCGAGGCCGGAATCATCCCCACCTTGAGCTTTGTGATAGGCTTTCCCGAAGAACAAAAGGAAGATATCGATGCAACCCTTACCATGGCGCTCAGAACGGGCATCGAAGGGAACAACAACCCCCTGATCCAAATGCCCACCGTGCTGCCGGGCACGGATCTTTACAAGCGCTATCGCGGTCGAATGGTTCGCCGGGTGGACACCTATTTCGCCATGGGCCTCGAGTTTCACGAAGGCAGAAGGCTGGACCAGGATGAGGCCTTGATCGATTCCTCACCCGCGATTTTCAGCAGCTTCTACAACCTTCTGTCCGATGCACGCCCGCTTGAGGAGCTTCGACTCATCGCCGATCACTTCCCCCTGATGGTCCGTCTCTTCCCCAAGACCTTTCTCCTCTTGAAACGAGAGACAAGAGAATCGGTTTCCGATCTCTTTCTTCGCTGGCTTGAGCGGGTCCATGCCCTCACGGAAAGATCCGACCCCGCGCTGACAGCCCGGGACTGCTATCTGTATTTCGGGAAATTCGTATCCGAAATCCTGGACGCAGAGAACTCCATCCTTGCGAAGCACCTTCCGGAAATGCTGAGATATGAACGGTCCGCCCTGGAGGTGGCGCAGTTCGCCCGGGAGGGCGGCGACTTTTTTGTTGACCGGGCCGATCTCAAGGGCTTCAAACCCCGGAAGCGGCGGAATGTCCTCATGGAGGAATTTGCCTTCGATCTTCCCGGGGTCATTTCCGACATGAAAAACGGACTTTTCAACAACCGCTACCCGCGCCGGCGGACCTTCCTCCTCTTTCAGCAGGACGGGGAGGTACTGGAGGTCTCCGAAGTCAATGACTTCGTCAAGGACTTCATCGAATGCTGCACCGGAGAACGTACGCTGGACGAGATTTCCCGCGTTCTCTACGATCAGCACGGGCGAAACCACGGCCCCGAGCGCTTTCTTGACACGTGTATGGAGGCGGCGCGCACCCTGGGCAGGAGCCGAATCCTTCGCTAGTGCCCATCCACGAATCATTTATGGGCACTTGGTAGTTTCCAATTCTTCGCACCGCTTCGCGGTGACTCAGTCCCACTGCTTCGCAGCGGGTTCCCGGTTTCATAGATGAGCAATTTTTCGCAAGATCAAGGAAAACAAGGAGTTGCGCGTCCCGTCCGCAGGACGGGAACCTCCCGCCTTGTCGACCGACAGGGCAGTGGGGTTCTCCCGCGAAAAATACATTTTTTACCCCATTGCCTGATACATGCAATTGGGTTATATTGGATGAATATTGATAGGAGCTTCCTGCAGGCTCCGGAGGAAGAGGGTTGCAGGACCCCAAAGTTCATTGCCCCCCTTGCCTGACGAAAATGTTTGAAACGATGCAGAATGCAGAAAGAAAGGAGGCGAAGATGTTGATCAAGATCAAACAGGTCGAAAAGAGAGTTTCTACTGCGGCCGGGTGTCATGCCCCTTCATGTCATGCCCCCTCATGTCACGCACCTTCATGCCACGCACCGGCGTGCCATGCTCCAGCGTGTCACGGGCCTGCGTAAAGGGCCGGCAGCCTTGAATTGGAGGGGAGTCCGGCGGGGCTTCCCTTCCTTTCCGCCATTTCCATGATCCCCTCTGGAGAAGACGGCGCTCTTCCACGCCACTCCTGAACCTGACGACGAACTTATGTCCTGTCCCGACAAGGCATTTCCCTCCATAAGCAGCACATCAGGGACCGCATGAAACGGCTGCTTCTCGATCATCTGGTATGCCCGGGGTGTCTCCCGCAGGAAATCTCCATTTCTTGCCGCATCCGGGAAGAACACAGAATGGAAATTCTTGAAGCCTCGCTCCATTGCCCCCGGTGCGGTTCTATATACCCCGTTCGGGAGGGGGTGGCTTTCCTTCTCCCGGAATCTCCAGGGGGCTCCTCCCCACGGGACCGGTACGAGACCGCCGATCTGTTGTCCTCGTATTTGTGGAGCCACTACGCCGACCTGACAAACGATCCGGACGCCGGAAATGCCTATTCGCAGTGGGCGCGTCTCGTGGACGCCGCTCCCGGGCTCGGTCTGGATGCCGGCTGCGCGGTGGGCCGATTTACCTTTGAGCTTGCCGGCATGGTGGATTTTGCAGTGGGTTTCGACAGGTCCTTTTCCTTTGTACGGGAAGCCCGAATGCTTGCAGGCAGGAGGCGGCTCGCATTTGCTCTTCAGGAAGAGGGGCGTCTGGAAGCCCGGAGAGACGTTCGGCTGCCCGAGCCCTGGGACGGGCGGCAGATTGAATTCATTGTCGCCGATGCGCAGGCCATTCCTTTCCGTGCGGAGAGCTTTTCCGTGGTTGCCTCCCTGAATGTGGTCGACAAGATTGCACGGCCGCTGCTGCATCTTCGCGAGTTGAACCGAGCGGCGGCCAAGCGGAACGCCCAGTTGCTTTTTTCGGATCCTTTCTCCTGGTCGGAGGAATTCTCCCGGGAACAAGACTGGCTCGGCGGCACTCCCCGGGGGCCCTTCTCCGGCAGGGCGGCGGACAATGTCTCCGCTCTGCTTGCCGGGAAAAAGGCGGGATTCACTCCCCATTGGCGCATCGACCGGACGGGGCATCTATGGTGGAAGATAAGAAATCACGCCAATCATTTCGAGATGATCCGGAGCTTCTTCCTCAAGGCCGACCGATGAAAGATTGCGGATCGGTCAGCCGCGGACTTCACCCAACGACGCGAGCGAAATCCTCGATACGCCGATCCAGCCGGTCCAGGGCGTTTTGCCAGAAACCCTCCTTCCGGACATTGAGTCCGATCTCCCGAAGCAGCTCGCCGGTCTCCAGGGATGAGCCTGCGCTCAAGAGAGCAATCAGACGTTCCGCGAGTTGTCCCTGCTGATTCTCCCGCCGGCTGTTCAGAAGGACCACGGCGACCAGGGTTCCGAAAATATAACTGTAGCAGGAAAACGGCCGATGAACGAAATGGGGAACCAGGCACCAGCTCCACTCAAAACCCGAGGGAAGGCCGACCCCTTTCCCGTAAAGCTCTTCGTTTCTTGTGCGCCAGGCATCGCAGATCTCCTTCATGCTCAGTGCATGGGAGTTCCGCATGGCATGCATGTCCCTTTCAAAGGCGATGTAAGCACTTTGCCGGAACACGCAAACGACCATGCCGCGGATTTCTCTCTCCAGGACGAGGGCTTCGCGGCCCGTGCCCCGAAATTTTTCTCGCAGGTGCCGGGCGGCAAGCAATTCAACAAACATGGACGCCGTTTCGGCCAATACGAAAGGCGGTTCGAAACGGAGGTGGTTTCGGCCGGAGGCCAGCCTGTAATGGATCCCGTGACCCAGTTCATGGGCAAGGGTAAGATAGTCTCCCACACCCCCCATGTATTCCATGGAGATGTACGGGGCATGAGAGGGGGAAAAACACTTGCAAAAGGCGCCTCCACGTTTTCCCGGCCTCGGCTCCGCATCGATCCGTCTCCTGTCGAAAAACTCCTCGGCCAGATCGGAAAGCCGCGGGGCCACTTCATTCAGGGCCGAAAGCAGATGATCCCGGGCTTCGGTGTACGTAACGGAGCAACCCGTGTCCCCCGGAGACGCGTAGACGTCCGTATAGCCCATGTCCGGCTTCTCGAGCATGCGGGACTTGGTCTGGATGAATTTTTCCAAGAGATCGGTCCTGCTCCGGACCGCTCCGACCATCTCCTCGAAGACGACCCCTTCCAACCCGTTTCGGCAATGGGCTTGATCAAGGGAAGAGTCGTGTCCCTCGGAAGCGGCTTCCTGCCGCGTGTCCTCTATGACGGCGTTCAGCACATGCTGGAACACCACGCCGTACCGCTCAAGCTCCCTCACGCAATTGCTGAAAACCCCTTCCCTGACGCGGGCGTCTCTGGAAACGCTCACTGCCAAGGCTTGTCCAACACCCAGCTGCCTTAGTCCCTGCGCAGTGTTCACGGGAATCCGCATATTGTCCATAAGGTCATCGTAGAGGGCACGAAATGCCTTTGCCTTTTCTCCGTATCGCGGCTCAGGCCCGCTTTCTTCCAAGGGTTGTGAGGAGGCTCTCTTCCTTCGGATCAATCCGCTCAAAAAACGCCTGTATGGGAAGAGCTCCACTCGTCGGGAAAGCCCCTGAAGGACCTCTTCGGAAAGCGATTCCAGCTCTTTCTCAAAGAGGACCAGCACGTGGCAAACGGCCGCCCACCTGTCAACCGCACTCCTGTGAAGAGCGGCTTTGCGGCCGTCTCGGGTGTCTCCGGCATGATCCAGGAACGCGAACAGGAGGGCCTTGAGGCCTACCTCATGCACGGCCTCATAGTCCTTTAGAAAGGCTTGAACAACGACCGGGTCAAGTTCCCGGCGGGTTTTGAGATGCCTTTTGGCATCCAACAAAAGCGTGCGTGCCATTCGCCAGGCGAGCGCCAGGTCTTCCGCAACCTGAGGATCTTCATCCCCCGCTTCCCCATAGAGCCCGGCGAGGGACCAAACAGCTCCCAGGGCGGGGGCGGCACAAGGAAACCATTCACGGATGAAAGTGTGTGAACGAACGGCGTTGGACATGGATTCCGTGGGCTGGGCATGATCCCGGCCTGCCGCAGCCGGGAAAGATAAAGGTCACATGAGAAAATCCAGCGTGGCGATGTCGATCTCCTCAGTGGCCTCCTGACTTCTGTCCACAGGAGGCGTCTCGAACTGATCGACCTCTTCGACGGATAGGGGGCCCCATGCTTCAACATACATGGCCAGAAGAACCGAATGGAACATCAGCTCCAGGATCTCAAAAACGCTGAGTCTCGGCTCCGCCTGCTTGAATGTATCTGAAAAGCTCTCGCATTTTTCAAGCCTTTCCTTCAGCTCATGAAGGTAAGTGAACCATTTCACTCCTGCGGTGCGGCCCTTCGGTCCATCTTTGGCGATTTCTTCTATGTTTTCCCATTTGGCTTGCAGCAGGGCCAAATCCGCGGAGGAGGCCGCCAGAAGATAACGTCTGTTTTTCACGCTGCGGAAAATCGCTTGTGCATTAATCTGCTTTTCAATCTGCGTGCGCAGGTTCTTCCTCTCCTTGTAGAGCTCACGCCTGAACATTTCCTTGGCCGCCACGGACATGGAGATCTCGATAGATCGAAGCGGTTCCTCGAGCTTTTGGGTCTTCTTCTGGAATTCCGTCACGGCGCTTTTCCAGAACGTCCTGCTGATTTCCCGCGTCACTTTCCTGGGATTCTTTTTGTCTGAATAAATTCCCTCCATGCTTTTGAGAAGACCCGGCAGAATCTTGGCGGTCTGGTCGAACAGGTGCTTGCCCGTGATCGCCCGGTAAATGATGGCGATGCACCCATGCCAGTCCTGGAAGTGCAGAATGCGCGGAACATCGAGGAAAGACAGCCTCAGGACGTCGTTGGTCACGAAGTGGCTCGGTGTGGCATAGAAAGGGGTTCCCCCGAGATAGGGCTGGGCGATGCGTTTGCCTTCTTTGGGGTTTAAATCGACCGCCGTTTCCACGTCGATGAGACCCAGCGAATACCGCTCAGGAGTGTTCAAAAAATACGGATACCGCTCGGGATCCCCCACAACAAGCAGGTTGTCGGGTTTGAGGTCCCGCATCGCCACTTTCTTCTCCCTCAGCCAACCAAGAAGTTCCAGCAAATTGGCGACGATGCCTCCCATGCGCCCTTTATTGCGGTCAAAGGCATTTCTTTTTACGAATTCCTTGACCATGTCACGGTAGGCCTTCACCCCTTCCCTGTTCTGCTCCATGATCTTTCCCAGAAGGGCATTTAACTCGTCGGCCAATGTCTCGTCAAGCTCCGGGAGGGATCTCGCTACTTTCCGGCCGGATAGATGCACCAGGAACCACTCCCGCATCTTGTACACGGGGAGCGAAAACAGGGCGGAGCGGGACACCAATTCCCTCATTGCGTTCTCATACTGCAGGTAGGCCTTTTTGATTTCCGAGTAAACCGGATATTTCTCGTGACCGTAGCGGCCTTCGAATTCCTGGAACTCTTCGATGGCATCCGGATGCCACACAATTTCCCGGTACATCACTTCACGCAAATTATGTATTTCCTCCAGGACCCGTCCAAGGGTGTAGTAGGTGGAGAGGTCCATGAAATACGCAAAGGATTCCCCGATCTTCAGGAGATCTTGAAACCGGGGATTTGCACGGAGCCACTGGATGTACTTGTTTTCGAGGGCTTCCCGCGTCATCCCTCCCGTGTCATGAAAGGACTGAACCCGCTTCATGACCGTGGATACAGTGGGGACGATGCATTCCCAGGGAGCCAACTCCTGAACGATATGACGGTCCGCCCCAATATTCTTAATGTAGCGGTCGAAGTCCTTAAGCGGTGAAGGAGGGATTTTGATCACAAGATGGTCGTCGTAAATGACATAGTAACACTTGCTCTTGCTGCCCGTTTTCTCTCCCAGCCGGCCGATGCTCATCCGCCTGGAATCCCAGGCTCCTCTATGCATCACATAGAGTTCATAGGTGAAATGGGATCCCGAAGACTCTTCTTCCATCCTCATGACATTGGCCGGGGCCCCACCGGGTGCCCCCAGCTGCAGACGGAAAATGTTCAGAAAATAGCGGACAATCAGCATACGAATGGTGAAATCCCCGGGTTTTCCATTCGTCGTCGCACCCTCTTCCGAAACGATCTCGCTGAGCTTCTTGCTGTTTTTCCGTGCCGGGGATCGATCCGAAAAATTCATCGTGCCCAGGAGGAGGCCAACCACGATCAGGGCGAAGAGGAGCCAAGACCAGATTTTTGAGGAGAACTCGGCAACCTCGGAAGGCACTTGTGCGAGTGCCTCTGTAATCCATGGCGCGGTGCTCCCGAGAGCCTCGCTCGCCCACCGGCTCAATGAATCAACCTCGGCCAGGCCGAAGGCGCAGACAAGGGAAAACGCGAATATGAAAAGGAGAACTTTAAGGAACGCTCTCATGGAATTCCCTTGGTAGACCGGGATTGTTCGTGTTCGTCATGGAATTGCCGATTCAACACGACCTTCTCACTCCAGGATCTCACCATGCAGAAAAGCCCGCACCATGATGCGGGCCAGGGGATCGGGGGCTGATGCGGTCCCCACCCTGCGGCCGGGTCTCCCCGTTTCCAACCTCCC
>CAYVUX010000052.1:0-5844 GCA_964455075.1 uncultured Desulfobacteraceae bacterium
TTGTCATTTTTTCTTGCGCTGGTATACTCCTGAACCCAAAATTGCAGGGGATCCGTCCGTCCTCGGATGACCTGCTTCCCGGATGCAACACCGGGATGATTGCCATGCATCCTTCTGTGAGTCCAAGCCGAGGACCGGGTTGTTTGCGGTGCGGCTCCGAAGAGTTATGTTGATACCTGGACCTTAAGACAACTCAATCATGAATTTGGACCGCTGTCTGATGAAAATCGCAGTCCTGTCCGATACCCACCTAGAGAGGGTGAGCCGCCAATTCGAAGATATTTATACGAAGTATCTTTCGGGGGCGGACCTCATCCTGCACGCAGGAGACTGGGTGTGCCCGGAGCTGGTTGATTTTCTGGCACACAAGAGGCTGCATGGCGTTTCCGGGAATATGGATCCTCCGGAAGTCCGCCGCATTCTCCCGGCCAAGAAGGTGCTTAAGCTGGGGTCCCGCCGGCTGGGCCTGATTCACGGCTGGGGCAGCCCCAACGGGCTTGAAGATCGCATCGCGAGGGAGTTCGAGGCCGTGGATGCGATCATTTACGGACATTCCCACAGGCCTCAGTGCCATTTCAGGGAGGGCACGCTCTTCTTCAACCCCGGAACGGCGACGGGGTTTTCCGCAGGCGGCAGGCATACCATGGGGTTCCTGGATCTCGGAGAATCGATTCGAGGTGACATCATTGAACTGTGAGGGTAGTATATGAAAACATTGTGGGCGCCCTGGAGGATGGAATACATTCTTTCGGACCAGAAGGAGCAAGATTGCATTTTTTGCCCTGGAAAGGACAGGAGCAGAGACACGGAAAGGCTGATCCTTTATGTGGATTCCCTTGCGATGGTGATAATGAACCGTTATCCCTATGTAAACGGGCACTTGCTGGTAGCGCCCGCGAAGCATGTTCCCGACCTGGACGAACTGAGCCCAAAAGAGATGGAGCATCTCCTCCTGATGGTTCGAAGATCGCTGCGGATTCTCAAGAAGGAGATGTCTCCGGGGGGGTTCAACGTGGGCCTGAACCTGGGCAGGGTTGCCGGCGCAGGTGTAGAGGAGCACATGCACTTTCACATTGTGCCCCGGTGGGACGGAGACACCAATTATATGACCGTTCTCGGGGAGGTGAGGGTCATCCCCCAGCATATAGAGGAGACCTACCGCCAATTGCTTCCGTCTTTTGGGCGGATCGAATCCGAAGGTGAAGGTGGAGGTGATCGATGAAGCAGGCAAAAGTCATGGGAGTCATCCTGGTGTTGCTCCTTGCGGTGGTTCTTGCCGTTCAGAACTACCAAGCCCTCTCCACGCCGGTCCAATTCAAAGCGGATCTCGTTTTTTTGAAATACGAATCATCGAGGGTCCCCCTCTCCCTGTTTGCCGTGGTGACATTCCTGGTTGGAGTCCTGGCAACGGGATTCTACGGGATGGCCGAGCGTTTCCGGTTGAAGAAGGATCTGAAGGCCTATCAAAACAGGGTTCGCGAGATGGAAGACGAGCTGAACTCACTGAGAAACCTTCCCGTGACCACGGAAGATATGGGCGCGGGGGAAGCATCAGAGAGCCGGTACGAAGGGAGTCCGTAGTTCTTCCATCCTTCCGGCCGGGTCTATGTTGAATTGACCGGGGAACGTGCCCTGCAAGCGGGAATCGCGATTAGGAAGAGGCGGCCCGGGGCTCTGCCCCGGACTAAAGCCCCCATTCCAACGAATCGACGAGTCCGCGTTCCTCGAGACCCCCTCCTGGAGCGTTTTTCGCGGCCGGGTGCCCGTGCTCCCTGTGGGGTCTTGGCGCTTGTCCGGCAGGAAGGTGCCCCGGTCGCAATGCGAGGGGGGAGCAGCCCGGGATTCGTCGCAGCACCGGGTCTTTTGAAAAGTCCTCTCTTTTGCCTGAATCGCGACGCCGAACTGCCCCGACGAAGGCGGGGGATGCGGCAAAAAGGGGCGGTTTCAAAAAATCTCGGTCAACGAAAGAGACGCAGATCCGGGCCTTGAGGAGGCCTTTTATGTGGGAAACCATATGGCAGTGGCTATCCCAGCCCTCAAACCAACGGCTTATCCTGGCTGCGGTCATCGCCTTTGGTTTGGGAATGGTTCTCGGCAGGAGATTTCGGTCAAAGGACGCAAAAGGGAAGTCCTCGGCACGCCATGGAGACGAAGCCTTTTTCAAAGGGGTTCGCTACATTCTGTCCAACGACCACGATCAGGCCATTGAGGAGTTCGCGAAGTCGGTTCATGTCAATTCCGAGACCATCGAGACCTATATTGCCCTTGGCAATCTCTATCGTTCGAAGGGAGAGATTGACCGGGCGATCCGCATCCGTCAGAGCATTATCCTTCGGCCGAACATCGACGAACAAATGAGGCTCCAAGCCCTGTTTGATCTCGGACTGGACTTCAAGAAAGGCGGTGTATTGAACCGGGCCCTCAAAATCTTTCAGGAGGTCCTGCAGAAAGCCCCTTCCGACGTTCGAACCCTGAGGGAGGTTGAAAGAATCTACGAAGAACTCAAGGATTGGGAAAACGCCTATCAAAGCCGGCAGAAGATTGCTCGTCTCACCCCCGGAGATCATCGCCATATTATGGCTCATCATCTGGTTGAGCGCGGCAAAGTCCTCCAGGAGGCCGGAAACCCGAAAGCGGCAAAGTCTTTTTTTCATCGGGCTGTTTCCACGCATGGAGGGTGTGTAGATGCTTTTCTCCACCTTGGAGATATCTTTTTTGATGCAGGGGAATACAAGAAAGCGATTTCGGCATGGAAAAACGTCGTGAAAGTGGCCCCTCAATTCACTTTTCTTGCTTACCGCCGGCTTGAGGGAGCCTACTCGACCATGAAGAACCTCAAACCGGTGGAAGAGTTCCTCAGGGAATGTGCAGCCTCCAACTCGGATGCCTTCACCCACATGGCCTTGGCCCGCTACCTATACAATGATAGGGACGTTCAAGGGGCTCTTCGAGAAATTGGGAGCGCCCTGGAGCTCGAGCCCACCTTCTGGGAGGCAAGGCGGTTCAGAGCGGAAATTCTTCTGGATCAGAGAAGGAACGAAGAGGCGTTGGCGGATTACGGTGAGCTTATTCGGCATCTGAATATGCCTTACCTGAATTTCCAGTGCCGGCAATGCGGCTTCGAGCCCAGCGAGCTGATGTGGCAATGCCCTCGGTGCAAGACCTGGGACTCCATCCATTTGATGGAGCCTCCAAGAGAACCTTCTGTCACTCCCGCTTCCGAACATCAGGCGTTGTCGCCGCGTCTGGAACTTAACGGGGAACGCTAGGGATGGGTCAACTTACGCCGATGCTCAAGCAGTATTCAGAGATCAAGAGCGCGTATCCGGACGCGATCCTCTTTTTCCGGATGGGGGATTTTTACGAGATGTTTTTCGAAGATGCGCGGGTTGCCGCCAGGATTCTTCGAATTACCCTGACCGCAAGGGGAACGTTTCAAGGCGAAAAGGTCCCCATGTGTGGAGTGCCTCACCACGCGTCCAAGGCATATATCGGAAAACTGGTTCAAAACGGCTGGAAGGTGGCGATCTGTGAGCAAACCGGAGACCCGAAGACGAGCAAAGGGATCGTCAGCCGTGATGTCATCAGGGTGGTCACGCCCGGGTCCATCGTGGATGAAGGGGATGTGGACGACAAGAGCAATCTTTACATGGCCGCGCTTTCCAGAGGACCCGAACCGGAAAAAGGTCGTACAGAGGCTGAAAAAGTCCATGCTGCCCGAGGTTACGGCCTTGCACACCTGGATCTGTCCACAGGGGAGTTCTGCATGACCCAGATGGACTCCTGGGACGAGATCGTGAACGAGTTGGGCCGGGTCAATCCGGCGGAAGTGCTCGTGCACGCCGCAACGGAAAAACGTGCCCGGGAGATCCTGGCGTCTTATCGGATCGAGCCGGTGAGCAAAGAAGCCTTTGAACGGGAGGAGGCGGAAAGAGTCCTCAGGGAGCAGCTTGATCCGGGTTTCTTTTCGGAACTGGAAAACATGGAGATGCCGGAGGCAACCATCGCCGCAGGGGTCCTGGTTCGTTACCTGAGGGATATTCAGAAAGGGGCGCTTGCGCATATCCGGAGGATCTCTCCTTATCGTACCGGCAGCTTCATGATTCTCGATGAAGCGACTTGTTCGCACTTGGAGTTGCTTAAAACCATGCGAAGGCAATCCGTTAAAGGATCGCTTTTTGATATCCTGAACCGGACGGTCACCCCCATGGGAAGTCGTCTCCTCAAGAAGTGGATTCTCTACCCCCTGGTAAGTCTGGATGAGATTCACATGCGCCTTGCAGCCGTCTCCTGCCTGAAAGAGGCCCCCATGCTCCGGGAAGAGATCGGCGAGCACCTGCAAGAGGTCTATGACCTGGAACGGTTGAATGGACGTCTCGCCATGGGAAGGGCGAATGCCCGGGACCTCCTTGCCCTCAAGGGGTCCCTGCTTAGAATCCCCCGGATCAAAGAGATGCTTCTCAGTTCGCCAAGCAGACTCCTTTCGGATATGGGCGAAAGGATGGATCCCTTGAAAGAGGTGACCCAATTGATCGAAGCAACCATTCACGAAGATCCGCCGGTAGCCGTAAAGGAAGGGGGGATCATCAAGGAGGGTTACGATGAGGATTTGGACCGGCTGATCTCGTTGAGCAGGGATGGAAAAGGCTGGATCACCCGGTTTGCCGAAACGGAAAGGAAGCGAACCGGCATTTCCAGCCTCAAGGTTGGCTTCAACAAGGTGTTTGGCTATTATATTGAGATTTCTAAAGCAAATTTTCACCTGGTTCCGCCCGAATACATACGGAAACAGACCCTCGTCAACGGCGAACGATATATCACCGAAGCGCTCAAACAGATGGAAGACCAGGTGTTGGGGGCAGAGGAAAAACGGGTGGCATTGGAATACGAAATTTTTCAAAGAATCGTCCGGAAAATCGCCCGGGAAAATGAAAGAATTCAGGAGACCGCCCAACTCCTTGCAAGAACCGACGTGATCGCGGGCCTGGCCCTGACCTCCGAGTTAAACGATTATGTCCGCCCCGAAGTGAACGATGACATGATCATAGATATTCGCGACGGCCGGCATCCCGTGATTGAAAAGAGTGTCAGGAGCGAGGAGTTTGTTCCAAACGACATCAATCTCGACGATCAAGAACAGCAACTCCTGATAATCACAGGGCCCAATATGGCGGGCAAGTCCACCGTGTTGAGACAGACGGCGCTCAGTGTGATCATGGCCCAGATGGGTTGCTTCGTTCCGGCTTCGGGGGCGGTGATCGGAATCGTGGATCGCGTGTTTACCCGGGTGGGTGCGTCAGACGATCTGGCGAGAGGAGAAAGCACGTTCATGGTAGAGATGAAGGAGACGGCCAACATCCTTCGGAATGCCGGTCGCAGAAGCCTGGTGATACTGGACGAAATCGGAAGGGGTACGAGCACTTTTGACGGGCTGAGCATTGCCTGGGCCGTGGCCGAAGCTCTCCACGACAGACTGGGGAAGGGCGTCAGAACCCTATTCGCGACTCACTACCATGAGCTGACGGAATTGGCGGCAACCAAGGCCCGGGTGAAAAACTTCAATATTGCGGTGCGGGAATGGAATGACCGGATTATTTTTCTCAGGAAAATCCTGCCGGGTGGAACGAGCAGGAGTTACGGCATACAGGTCGCCAGGATTGCAGGATTGCCGGAGCCCGTTCTCAGCAGGGCAAGGGAGATCCTTGAAAATCTGGAGGCCCCTGAGCTTGATGAGCTGGGCAGACCGCGGCTTGCACACACCGCAAACGACGACTGCGAGGAAACGGTTCAATTGGGACTTTTTGGATTCGGGGAAGACCGAAGACTTCGGAGCTGGATCCGGTC
>CAYVUX010000052.1:5854-12863 GCA_964455075.1 uncultured Desulfobacteraceae bacterium
GGTCGCTGGATATTTCCTCCATGACCCCGCTAGACGCGCTGGTCGAGTTGAACAAGCTTTCGGAATATGTGGCCGATAGGGGACACAGTGAAACGTGATTGGGTTCGGGGGGCATATTTCCCCGGTGCGGTACCCAAAGGGCGAGGCGTCATTATCGGGGGAGACGGCTGGAAAGTATTTTGCGGGGCCGATCCGGGAGCCTGTTTGTTTTTGTCTTGTGCCGGAGTAAATTTCGGCCGTTCGGAAAAGTTTTTCGGGCAATCATGAGTTTCCGATTCAGAAACGGATGGGAAACGTTTAATGCAGGAAACAACCGTTTTATGAAAATGCGCGGAAAGGCACCCTTGTTGGCAGTTGGTATTGCCGTGTTTTTCGGATTGCTCTTCCTGTCCCCGGAAGCCGTGATTCGGGCCGAAGCCGGCGGTGACGCGGCGCAGCTTCTGGAAGAGGGGGACCGTTGTCGGCGAGCGCTCTTGCGATCTCCCGCGAAGAAAAAATTCCGCCACAACTGGATGAACTGCATAAAAATCTATGAAAGGATTTTTACCAAGCATCCCAAAAGCGAGAATGCACCCTGGGCGCTCTATCATGCAGCACGGCTCTACGAGGGTCTCTACCGCTACTCGCGGAGTTCCAAGCATCTGGACAAGAGCATTCATCTATTCAAACAACTTGTGGAAAGCTACCCTGACCACCGATTGGCTGACGACGGGCAGTATCTGATAGGCGAGTGCTACTACAAGTACAGGAAAGAATACACCAAGGCCTACATGGAGTACTTGAAGGTGGACATTCGATTCCCTTCAGGAGACATGCGGCCGAAGGCGCAGAAAAGGCTCGACGAAATCGCGGCAGGCTTGATTCCCGAAGAAAACGTCCGGGTCGCTTCCACGAGAGGGCGTGCAAACGGCGGGGGCCAGGCAAAGGTTCAGGACATCCGGCATTGGTCAACCCCGTCCTATACCAGGGTCGTAGTGGATTTGGACAGCCCTGTAAAGTATACGCATCACCTTCTGAAGCCGGATCCCGACCGCGAAAAACCGCGGAGACTCTACCTGGACCTGCAGGACGCCCGGGTATCTTCACAAATCGATCAGGCCGTTCCGATCGGAGACGGTCTTCTTCAGTGTGCCCGGGCGGCCCAGCATACGAAGAAGACCGTCCGCGTAGTCCTGGACATGGAACAGGTCGGGGGGTACAAGGTCTTCCACCTCCATGAACCGTTCCGTATCGTGACCGATGTTCAGCGGGCCGATAAGGTTTCCTCGCGGAAGGAACCTCCCGACAGGGCCCCGGAAAAGGGGTTGTCAGAAGTCGAGCCCGCGGAACCGACCCAGTCCCTTGCCACGCAACTGGGGTTGAATGTAAAAAAAATCGTGATCGACCCCGGGCATGGCGGGAAAGATCCGGGCTGCTACGTCGGAAACGGTATCATGGAAAAAGATATTGTCTTGGACCTGGGAAAAATCCTGGCCCGAGCAATCAGAGAGAACATCGGATGTGAAGTGGTTCTCACTCGAGAGAAAGATGAATTCCTCACTCTGGAGCAAAGAACGGCCATCGCCAACATGGAAAAGGCCGACTTGTTCATTTCTCTTCATGTCAATGCACACAAGAGCCGGCGGATCTGGGGACTCGAAACCTATTTTCTGAATATGGCGACGGACGAACGGGCGGTCATGGTAGCAGCCAGGGAGAATGCGACTTCTGAGAAAAACATCAGCGACCTCCAGGCGATCCTGAACGATCTCATGCTGAACACCAAAATTCACGAATCCAGCCGCCTGGCTCACGCGATCCAAAACGGGCTGGTTTCCGGGATCAAGAAAAGATACGAAATGGTCAAGAGCCTGGGCGTAAAACAGGCGCCCTTCTACGTCCTGATCGGTGCTCAGATGCCCGCGGTGCTTATCGAGGCGGGATTCCTGACCAATCCTATGGAGAAGAAAAGGCTCCTTAGCGCCACCTACCGGCGCAGCGTGGCTGACGGAATCATCTCCGGCATTGCATCGTATATGGAAACCATCAACCGCGTCTACCAAGGGGGATAACGCCGAGGATCCAATACACTCCAGTTTCTATCCATAAACGGCCCTTCTTCTTCGCACCCCTAAAGGGTGCGAAGAATCGGAAACTCCTTGTGCCCCCACCGAATTCGTGGATGGGAACCAGACTAAATCCCCTTTTCAAGGTTGCGCTTCAGATAGGCATCGATAAAGGCGTTGATGTTCCCATCCATCACGCTTTCCAGGTTTCCCACTTCCGCATGGGTCCGGTGGTCCTTTACCATCCTGTAGGGATTGAAAACGTACGAACGGATCTGGCTGCCCCACGCAATCTCCTTCTTGGACTCATGAATTTCCTGCTTCTTTTGCTCTTGCTTCTGTTTTTCTAAGTCATAGAGCTTGGCCTTGAGAACCTTCATTGCCATATCGCGATTGCGATGCTGGGATTTCTCATTTTGACATTGGACCACGATCCCTGTGGGCAAATGAGTTATTCGAACCGCGGAGCTCGTCTTGTTTACATGCTGGCCGCCGGGGCCGCTTGCCTTGAAAGTATCGATTCTAAGGTCCTTGTCCTCGATTTCGATCTTGATGTCCGTATCTACTTCCGGGAGAACCGATACCGAGGCGAACGAGGTGTGTCTTCTTCCGGTGGCATCGAATGGAGAAATCCTCACCATGCGGTGGATGCCGTGTTCCGACTTCAAATACCCGTACGCATAAGGACCCATAACGGTAAAGGTGACGCTTTTGATTCCTGCTTCCTCTCCCTCCAGGCAGTCGATCATTTCAATGGTCAAGCCGTTGTCTTCAGACCAGCGGCCGTACATTCGGAAAAGCATTTGGACCCAGTCCTGGGCTTCTGTACCACCGGCTCCGGCGTTGATGGCCACGATGGCGTTCCTTTTGTCATCAGGATCACTCAACATAGAGTGGAATTCCAAGATGTCTATTTCCTTCTCAAGGCGATTGACATCCCTCTCCACCTCTTTCATTGTGGGGTCGTCTTGTTCCTCGTAGGCCATTTCGGCAAGGATTTTGGCCTCTTCTGCCCCTCTGTAGCATTTGTTCCACTGATCGATTTTTTCAAGCAGGGAAGCGCGTTGCTGGCTGAGGCGGGATATTTCTTCCTGTTCTCGTTGCCAAAAGCCCGGCTCTGCCATGACCTTTTCGATCTTTTTGAGTTCCTCCTCCTGAGCGTCCAAGTCAAAGATGCCCCCTGAGTTCGTGGAGTTGGTCCATCATGTCGTCAATTCTTTCCATCACGTTCTGGTTCATTTTCCGCTCCTTTCCATCACCGCAGCTCCAGGCGGGTCTCCGGAGACTTTTAAGAGCCCCCCACTCCGTGACCCCGCTGAAGGGGAACCGGGAAACGGGGTCTTGCCTATCCTTCGCCTGCCTGTGCAGTACACGCTGCCAAGGCATTGTGAAAGACGCTCATTCAAGCCCAATTTCCGAACATTTCCAACCCGGTGCATGTCCATGCCTTCCATATCCGAAAAAGTATCGGTATTTCGATGAAACGCGCAAAGTCATATTTTAGAATGTGGAGAAAAAATTTCAAGTGACAGCAGAGATTTTTAGCGGGCCGTGAAGATGGAGGTTCAAACCGGTGAACCTCCCTTCGCAAGGACGCCCGCGAGAACACCGAGAATGGAAATACCGGCGAGCAAAAAGACAAACATATCCCCGAATCGGGCATAAAAGGTCAGGCCCTTCTCGGGAAGGGCGAGGGTCCCGGTGATAATTTCCCGGGTGAAAAGTCCTCCCCCCTTTTGAATTCTGCCGTCCGCTTCGATGAGCGCCGAGAATCCCGTGTTGGCGGCTCGAACCATAGGCAGCCTCGTTTCCACGGATCGAAATACGGACATGGCCAAGTGCTGGTAGGGAGCGCTTGATCTTCCAAACCAGGCATCGTTGGTGAGGTTCACCAGCAGCCGGGCATCCTTTCGGGCGTGGGTTCGAGCAAGCTCAGGGAAGATGGCCTCAAAACAAATGATAACACCTGCCGCAACTCCCCCGTTCTTGATGGGGGCGACCTCCTGCCCCGAACGGAAATCGCCCGCGGATGCCACCAGCTTCTCCACAAAGGACAAGTAGTCCTTCAAGGGCACGTACTCACCGAAAGGAACAAGATGGACCTTGTCGTAACTCTGAATCTTCGCGCCATGATCGGCGAGGAGGTAAGCGCGATTATAGTACTCGGTGGCAGCTCCCGTCCGGCGATAGGCCGGACTGCCAAACAACAGATCGGCGGGAATCTCCCGCGCCAGGGAATGAACCCTGGCGGAAAGAGGCGAAGGTTCTTGAAAGAAAAAAGGCGTGGCCGTTTCAGGCCATACGATCAAGTCAACCTGTTTCGCGGAAATGGCGCGGGTGAGTCTCTCATACACGTCGATGGTTCGGACCTGATGATCGGGATCCCATTTCACGGATTGGTCCATGTTGCCCTGAACGATGCCCACCATAATGGAATCCTGGGTCCCTTTTAAGGTCCTTCCGTCGGTCAAACGGTAGTGGCCATAACTTACGACCCCGCCGGCCACGAGGAGGGCGATTACAATATCCCACTTCAGAAATCGGCGTTTTGTGAGGTAAGAACTGAGAAAGAGATGGTAAATCAATGCATTGACGACCACGATGAAAAAGGAAATTCCGTAAACTCCACAAAGGTCGGCAATTTGTATGATAGGCAGATTCCCGTGCTGAGAAACACCAAGGAGACACCAGGGAAATCCCGTGAATAAGATGCTTCGAGTGTATTCAAGGGCTATCCATAGCCCCCCGAGGAGGATGAGATGGGTTCGAAAATGCTGGGTGAAGGGGAACAGACCCGCAAAAAGCGCTGGATACAGGGAGAGGTAAAGACACAACAGGATGTAGGGTACCACGCTTTCCGGGATGCTCAAGTTGCCATAGTGACCGAGGACAAATACAATCCAGTAAATAAGCGTAAGAAAGTGAACAAATCCGGCAAGGAATCCCAGCTTGATCCTGCCGAAGAATGAAGCGTTCTGAATCGCCGCAAACAGGGGGACGAGGCTGAACCAGGCCAAGTAGGACAGATCCCATGGGGGAAATGCGGCCGTGAGAATAATGCCGGAAAGCACGGCAAGAAGGACGGCGCGAAAGGCGGGCGAACCCGCGTCCTCGATGGAAGGAAGAAGACCTTTTCGTTTTCTTCCGAGCATGATTTTTCCTTTTCCCGCCCCGTGAAACGGGAGGGGTCTGGGTGCTCGGCCCCGTCTCTCCGGCCTAGAGGTGAATTCGATTCAACAGGCCTTTGTCCTCCGGCTCTCAAAGAAGCGATTCTGAGCACATGAAGAGCGAGCTCGCAGGAGTTGCCGCGGGATTGCTCGAGGGAGTATAGATCAGAAGGGCGCGAAGGTCAATTCATCGCGACCCGCGTCCCCTTTTGCGCCGGCCCGGGCGTTCTAAGAACGGGGTTGTTCTCTTTCTCCGGCCTTGTCTTGGCCGCTTTCATCTAGGGAGGGCGGCTCCGGCCTCCTAACAATCAGCACTTTGTCGATTTTCCTCTGATCCGCCTTCTGAACAATGATCTCGAGGGGCTCGAACTGGATTTTTTCGTTGATGCGGGGAATCCTGCCAAGGAGATGGATAATAAGACCTCCCACCGACTCGAATTCTCCTTTTGGAACACACATCCCCAGGTATTCTTCAAGTTTTCCCACCTCAAGGCGAGCATCCACAAGAAGACTGCCGTCTTCGTTCAGGGTAATCAGGTCTTCTTCACTGTCATGCTCATCCATGATTTCCCCGACGATTTCTTCCAGGATATCCTCGATGGTGATGATTCCGGCGGTTCCCCCATACTCGTCGGTCACGATGGCCAGGTGAGTCTTTCTTTCTTTGAGAAGTTTAAGGACATCCGTGACGTTTTGTGTTTCGGGAACGAAAAACGGCTTTCTGAGGATCTCGGTGGGAATGGGAAATTCGGGGTCTTTCCCCCATAGCTTGAGGAGATCCTTGGCATTGAGGATCCCCACGATTTGATCCACATTTTCCCTGTGGATCGGAATTCTTGTGTGTCCACAATGATTAATCAGCTGAATGGCTTCTCCCAGACTGGATTTCTGCGGCGCCGAAGAAATCTCTGTGCGGGGAACCATGATGGAGTGGGCCTTCTTCCCTTTGAGGTCCAGCACTCCGTAGACCATATGAGACTCTTCGTCACTGATAAATCCCCTCGCCTGGCCTTCATCCATCAGGCCATGGATTTCCTCCGTCAGGTCTTCGCTGTTATCGAGGGGCGCCCTCTTTTTCCAAAGGGATTTGATGAGGGCGAAGAACCCTTCATTGGCGTCGTTGTCCAAGTATGCCCTTTTTCTCCTGAGGGATATGTGCGGATCAGCGGGTTCCAAAGACCCAGAACGTCGTCAGTGGACGGGGTTTATGAAATCCTTGAAAGAGGGCCCTGCCGCCCAATCTCTCAATCATGCTCAGAACCCATGCAACCCCGAGCTCGTTTCCATCCAGAAATGGCCCTTTTCTTCGCCACCTAAAGGTGGCTCAGTCCCCACCCTTCGGGCGGGTCCCCGAGCCCCCAGTATCTGTGTCGATCTGGAGGGTTGGTCATGTCTCCGCCTCAGGCGGTCCCCGGCGGACTTATTTCTGAATCAGAAACTCATAGGTGCCCACAGAATATTCATGGCGGATGGGCACGTACCCACGGCCCAGGGGCTGAATCCTCGGAATATTCCGTGTATTCAGAGAGTTCATTGACTTCATGCGGATGCTTTTCCCCCGCCTTGGCCTACAAATATCATTTCTCAAAGGCTCCGGTGTTCAAAGGCCTCCGCAAGTTCATTGACAAAAATTCTATTTTTCTGCACGGTCAATGTCAAGTTCTTTACAAACTGCGCCCCCGGGCATGCAATTCCTTCTTGACTATGGAAAGTAACTGCAATATATTTCCATCAAATATAGAGCGGGCATAGCTCAGTTGGTAGAGTACAAGCTTCCCAAGCTTGGTGTCGCGGGTT
>CAYVUX010000053.1:0-12860 GCA_964455075.1 uncultured Desulfobacteraceae bacterium
CGGATGCTGAAACCCGACAAACCGGAAATGCAGCTCACACCAGTAGGTCGGGTGCAAAGTGAAATCAAAAACCCCATGCTGCTCGCCGACCGATCCGGGATCCATAATTTCTCGTTATAATTCTATTTTTCTGGATTCCGGATCTCTCTTTGCTTCGCGTCGGTCGTCCGGAATGACGTCTTTTCGAATTGCGACACACTCGCTTGCGCTGGAATGACGAGGTGAACCCTCAGCAAAAGCCACGCAATTTTAGACATGCGGAAATCGGCCCTTTTGACTTACGTCAATGCAGCCTGTATGTTTTGATGAGATACTGCAGGCAAGACTTTTTGCCGGAGATTCATGAGGAATCCCGCATGGACGCTTGGGTCCGGATTTGACGCAAAACCCAAATCATGGAGGCGAATCATTATGAAAGCACGAGCTCTTTTGAAAATGACCATGATTCTTGCCCCACTGCGACACCAAAAGGGGGCCCGTGGCCTTGGACGCCCGAAGGGCGCTTGAAAATGAAGACTTTGAAGCGGTGGCCGTCTGGGTGGGGGAAAAACAGCATGAACAGTTGCTCTCCGCGTTCGACCAGGCCATGGCTGTATGCCGGATGGGCGGCGAGGCAAAAGCACTTGCCGAGCGGTACTTCATGGAAACCGCGGTCCGGCTTCACCGTGCGGCCGAAGGCATGGGCTATACCGGATTAAAGCCCGCCCGCCCGCTTCCCGCCGATATTGCGGCGGCTGAACAAGCCCTTAAAACGGGAAGGCTGGAACCGGTTTCAGGCATGCTGACCACCAAGATACAGAAAAAGTTGCAGCATCGTTTTGAAAAGGTGCGCAAAGCACGGCAGAACAAGGAAAAGAGCCTGGAAGCGGGCCGGAAATGGGCGGATGCCTATGTTAAGTACGTGACCTACGTGCACGGACTGTACAAGACGATCCAGGCCGGGCCGGCCCACGGTGTGGGGGAATAGCGTCTTCAGAGACGGGGCGAGGATTGCGGCAGTCCGATTCGATGGGCCCCCGGCAGGACTTACAGGGTGAAGAGAGCGAAGGAAGGATCCATGGCTCTCCCACAGCACAAGACAAAGATCGTTTGTACCATCGGGCCGGCTTCTGCGAAGCCGGAGGTCATGGAAAACATGATCCGGGCCGGCATGAATGTGGCCCGCCTCAACTTCTCTCACGGCGACTTCCCGAGCCACAAAAAAATGATCCGGAATCTGCGGGAAGCGGCCCGGACCGTAGGCAGGCCGGTGGCCCTCATGGCGGATCTCCCCGGACCGAAAATCCGGATCGGCGAACTGGCGCGGGAGCCCATTGAACTGAAGGCGGATCGCAGGGTGGTCCTGAGCACGGAGAAATTTGCCGGGGATGCGGAGAGACTGCCGGTTAACTTTTCCCGGTTGCCCCAAGTGGTAAGACCGGTAGACATGCTGTTTCTGAATGACGGGTATATCCAGCTCGAGGTGAAGGAGGTAAGGGGCACGGAGGTGGTGAGCAGGGTTTTGGTGGGAGGCGAACTCCGATCCCGCAAAGGGGTGAACCTGCCGGGCATCGATCTGGGAATCAGCGCTTTCACGGAGCATGATTACCGGTGCCTGAAATTTGCGCTGGAAAACGGAGTGGATGCGGTGAGCCAGTCTTTTGTGCAAACGGTGTCGGACGTTCATGCGGTCCGGGAAGCTGCGGAAAGGCTTGGCCGCACCCCTTTCATCATCGCCAAGATCGAGCGCTCGGGGGTGCTGCAACATATGGAAGAGATCCTGGAGGCCGCGGACGGGATCATGATCGCGCGGGGGGATCTGGGCGTGGAGATGCCCATTGAGGATTTGCCGGGGATCCAGAAAGAATTGGTGAGAAAGGCAAACCTCGTCGGAAAACCCGTCATCACCGCAACCCAGATGCTCGAGTCCATGACCAGCAACCGCCGCCCCACGCGAGCCGAAGCGACCGACGTGGCCAACGCCATTTTGGACGGCACCGATTGTGTCATGCTCTCAGGCGAATCGGCCATAGGGAAATTTCCGGTGGAGGCTGTGGCCATGCTGGCCAGGATCGCCGCCGCCATCGAATCCCGCCGGCCTGCGCAGCCCGTCCGCGAAGCGATCCGTCCTGCAGGGACAGACCCGGCGGTAAGCCTGCACAATCTCATAGCCTTGGGCGTGGAGACGACCTTCCGCCATATCTCGCCGGCGGTTGTGATTGTTCCTACTCGAAGCGGCGCTACCGCGAGGAGTATCGCCCGCTTCAGGCTTCCAACGTGGATCACGGCCGTGAGCTCCCTGAATTCGACCTGCCAAAGCCTCCAGTTCTCCTATGGTGTTCGACCCGTCCACATGGCCGAATATCCTGATGACTGGAAATCGTTTGCCAGGGAATGGCTCCGCAATCATGATGTGTCCGGGGATCTTGTGGTGCTTACCGAAGGGCCTTCTTCCAGAAACCCGGAAGCCAACCACCGCATGGAGATTATCGACCTGAGCCGGAGATGACAACGCGTTGGATTACGCAGGATGTTTGCTCATGAAAATCGGAATTATCGGAAGCGGATTCGTGGGCGGCGCCGCCGCCGATGCGATTGCGCCATGCTGGCGCTGTGCCAATTGCGTGAGGGCTTTCCGTCCCGGTGCGGAGCGATGCCGGGCGGATGGAAATTCGCAAATATATGAGAGGAGACTTTGCCGATGGATAGAATAACCATGGATAAATTGAAGCAAACGCTTCTGAACAGCCATTCCGGCCCGTGTGTATCGCTTTTCATGCCGACGCATGGAGCGGGTCGGGAGATGGAACGAGACCCGATTCGTTTCAAGAACCTGCTCCGAGAGGTGGAAGAACGCCTCCAGGCCGCAGGCTTGCGCTCTGCCGAGGTCCGGGAACTGCTCAAAGAACCGAGGCGGTTGTTGCAGGATCGGGGTTTATGGCAGCAACAGAGCGACGGCCTGGCCGTATTTTTTTCTGCAGACGCCTTCCACTTCTTTAAACTGCCGATTGCTTTCCAAGAGCTGGCGGTGGTCTCCAATCGTTTTCATATCAAACCGCTGCTTCCGGTTTTAGCCGGTGACGGCCTTTTTTACATCCTGGCGCTCAGCCAGAACCAGGTACGGCTGCTGGAGGGGACACGGCACACGGTGGACGAGATCGATCTGGAAGGGATGACGCAAAGCCTCTCCGAGGAGTTCCCGGATGCATTTTCAGACAAGCAATTGCAGTTTCATACGGGCACACCATCCGGAACAGGAAACCGCAAGGCGATGTTCCATGGGCATGATATCAGCAACGACGTCAAAGAAAGAATCCTAACCTGGTTTCGGGTGATCGACAGGCAGGTTCGCGGTTTGCTGTCAGAAGGGCAACCTCCCCTGGTGCTGGCCGGAGTTGACTATCTTTTCCCTCTTTACAAGGAGGCGAACACCTATCCCCATTTGATGGACGAGGGGATCTCGGGGAACCCCGAGGGGTTGAGCCCTCAAGAGTTGCACGGCCAGGCATGGGAGCTCGTAAGCCCTGTCTTCCAAAAAGCACAGGAGCAGGCATCCGGCAGGTACGGCCAATTGGCAGGTACCGGGCAGACCACAAACGATGTGAAGGAGGCGGTTTCCGCGGCTTATCACGGACGGGTGGATGTGTTGTTTGTTGCCGTCGGCGTGCAGGTGTGGGGTCGTTTTGATTCGGATAAAGACGAGGTCCATGTACACCAAACCCCTGAATCCGGTGATGAGGACCTCCTCAACCTGTCGGCGATCCAGTCCCTGATCAATGGAGGAACGGTATACGCCGTGGCGCCCGGGGAAGTCCCCGATCAGACGCCTCTTGCCGCGGTTTTCCGCTATTGAGCAAAGGGCGTCGGAATGATCTCAGGGTCATGTTCGGCGCCCTGCTTTCGGCCTCGGACGGGGTCTTTCGGGTTTTGCCCGGCCAACTTCCAGGGGAGCCTCTTCCGGTACGGGATGCGCAAGGGTATCCATGGGGTGCTCCGGGAGTTTGCGGGTTGATAGCCATCCGGCGGCTCGGTAGCCCCTGATCTGAGGATTTATATGACAAAAAGGCGGTGCCCGCAGGCGCGCCAAACGCCCCATTGCCGGGCTTGTCGGCACCGCCGTCACTTTGATGGCGCCGGCTCCTTGAGGGTGGTCGACTCCATTCCGGGGATTGTGCTGATGCAGACCCCTTTGAATTGCCCCGAATGTTCCTAAAGTGAAAGCAATCCAACGTGTCGTGGGATATAGAGTACGGGGAAATTATAGTGTGCTTCAGGCCCGCGACTTCCGGCCACGAGGCCCCGCGGGCGGTTTTTTGTTGAACCGCAAGGCGAAATCGCCTATACTCCGCTCGCGAAACAACGGCCTCCTGTCGGAAAAGAAACACCTCCTGACGAGGATGTCCACAGCAAGAACGGCGGGGAGTCGCCCTACCGCAACGGCAATCAAAGGGGATTCAAGAGTTGACGGCTGTGGAGGCAAATTGCACCCGGCAGAGGATTTTGGACACGGGATATAGTGAATTCGATGTTTCTGCTTTTCAACCCTACGATGGAGGAGGTGGAAGATGAGTCGAATCGGATATAAACGGCGTGTGTGTCTGGTTTTCTTCATGGTGATGACACTTTGCCTTATGTACGCCGCGGTGGCGGCTGAAGCCGAGACAAAGACATACCAGTGGAAGATGGTTACCACCTGGCCGCCCAAATTTCCCGTAGTGGACCAGGCGATTGAGCGCATGGTCAATAATATCGAGACCATGAGTCAGGGCCGGCTCAAAATCGAGGTCCACCCCGGAGGGACCTTGATACCGCCCATGGAGACCTTTGAGGCGGTAAGGGGAGGGATGGCCCAGATGGGGAGTTCCTGCTCTTATTACTGGGCCGGCAAGGTTCCCGAGGCCCCGTTTTTCACCACAGTGCCCTACGGCATGACCGTGCAGGAAAGGACCGCGTGGATGTACAACGGCGGCGGCCTCGAGCTCTGGCACGAGCTTTACGCCCCCTTTAACATTGTTCCCTTTCCCATGGTGAACACCGGCGTTCAGATGGGCGGCTGGTTCAACAAAGAGATCAACAGCCTGGAGGATATGAAGGGCCTGAAGATGCGCATGCCGGGTTACGGAGGCAAGGTGCTGGCCAAAGCGGGCGCAAATGTTGTCCTCTTGCCTCCCAGTGAGATTTTTGTGTCCCTTGAGCGGGGCGTCATCGATGCCGCGGATTGGATCGCCCCCTATCACGACAAGCGTATGGGCCTCCACCAGGCGGCAAAATATTACTACTACCCGGGCTGGCAGGAGCCGAGCACAGTGGGTGAATTGTTGGTCAACAGAAAGGCCTGGGATTCCCTTCCCGAGGATCTCAAGGCAATCGTCCAGTGTGCTGCGACAGACAGCTACATCTGGAGCCTCGGGGAGTTCGACTCACTCAATGGAGACGCCTTGAACGAACTCGTCGAGAAACACGGCATACAGGTAAAGAAATTCCCCGACGACGTCCTGGCCCAGCTCAAGAAACTCAGTGAAGAAGTCTTGAAGGAAGAGGCTTCAAAGAGTGAGATGGCCAAGAAGATCTACCAATCCTTCCTGGATTTCAGAAAAAAGACCGAACCGTGGACCGCGGCGTCCACCGAGGCCTTTCTGGAATCAAGATCGAAATAGCCTGACAGCCCGGCGTGCATAGCCCGGCTTTCTCCGCCCCTGGTGGGCGAGGGGGCCGGGGTGTGCCCTGTCGCTGGAAACGCCCAAGGAGGGACCATGGCCGCCTTGCGTACCCTCTCCTCCGCCATCGACCGGGTAGACGAAGTCGTGGGAGAGGCTTCATCCTGGCTTGTCCTCTTTCTCGTGCTGGTCACCATCACCGACGTCTCTCTCCGTTACCTGTTTCATGCAGGATCGGTGGCTTTCCAGGAACTGGAATGGCATCTCTACGCGGCCAATTTCCTGATTGCCGCCGGCTGGACCATGCTTCGGGACGGCCATGTGCGAATCGACATCTTCTACAGCCGGTTTGGTTCCCGGGGACAAGCGCTGGTTGATCTCCTCGGGACCCTGCTCTTTTGTATCCCTTTCTGCATTGTGGTCATTTTGGCTGCCCGCCCTTTCTTCCTGAACGCCTGGTCCATCGGAGAAGGGTCCCCCGATCCAGGCGGGCTCCCGGCCCGATACATCTTGAAGGCCGCAATTCCAGTCGGTTTCGGCATCGTTGTCGTCCAAAGCATCTCGCAGGTCCTGAAGGCCCTTTTCGTTCTGACCGGAAAAGAGGAAAACTGATCCATGGAGTATCTCGATCTGCTGATGATTCTGGCGCTCATAATCTGCCTGCTGGCGGGATACCCGGTGGTCTGGACCCTTGGAGGGGTAGCGGCCATTTTCGGCCTGATCGGATTCGGCTTCGATTTCTTTCTTTTTCTTCCTCTTCGAATCTGGGGGAGGATGACCAATTTTACTCTGGTGGCTGTCCCCCTGTTTGTGTTCATGGGGGTCGTTCTCGAACGCTCGGGTCTGGCGGAGGACCTGCTGAAGACCATGGGGGTTCTTTTCGGCAGGATACGCGGGGGCCTGGCCATATCCATCATCCTGGTGGGAGCGGTGCTCGGCGCCTCCACCGGCATCGTGGGAGCGACCGTTGTGACCATGGGGGTCATCTCTCTGCCGGTCATGCTGCAATCCGGGTACCGCCCGGAGATGGCGACCGGCGTGATTTCCGCATCGGGGACCCTCGGGCAGATCATTCCCCCGAGCATCATCCTGGTCTTGCTGGGCGACATTATGGGGGTTTCCGTAGGCGAGCTTTTCGCAGGAGCCTTTTTCCCCGGCCTGGTTTTGGTGGGCTGCTATATTGCCTACATCTTTTTTTACGGCCTTGTAAAACCCAAAGGGGTGCCGCCGATTTCGCGTGAATCCGAAGGGATAAAAGGATGGGAACTCGCAAAGAAGTTGGTGGCCGTTCTCATCCCTCCGGCCGCCCTCATCATTGCGGTGCTGGGCTCCATCCTTCTCGGCATCGCTTCGCCTACCGAGGCGGCCGGGGTGGGCGCTTTTGGGGCCCTCCTGCTCGCCCTTCTCAAGAGGAAGCTGACCTTTTCGGTCCTCCGCGAATCCATGATCACCACGACCCGTCTGGCCAGCATGGTCTTCATGATCCTCCTGGGCGCCACGGCCTTCGGTCTTGTCTTTCGAGGTCTCGGCGGCGAGGAGATGGTCAGGTCCTTCTTTCTTGGCATGGGGGGCGGAAAGTGGATGGTTCTGGCGATCATCATGGCCGTACTCTTCGTCTTGGGCTTTGTGTTGGACGTCATCGAAATCACCTTTATCGTCATCCCGATACTCACGCCCATCATCGCGGAACTCGGTTTCGATCTCCTCTGGGTGACGATACTTATCGCGGTGAATTTTCAGACGAGTTTTCTCACCCCTCCGCTGGGATTCTCCCTCTTTTACCTCAAAGGCGTCAGCCCCCCGTCCGTGAGCACCGGCCACATCTACCGCGGTGTCGTCCCTTACGTGGCCATACAACTCATTTCACTTGCAATCGTCGTATTCATTCCACCAATCGTCACCTGGCTTCCGAGGGTGGTGTTTCAGTAGGGATCGAGCCCGGGGGCTCAAGTCCGCACCCATCAACTCTTTCAAGGCTTGTAAGGGGTTGAATAGAGGCCTCATGGGTCCATTTCGTTGCGGAAAAGTCAAATGCAGGAATTTCCTCTCTCGGCACGGCGCGGTCTTCGTTATGCAATGAGCGCCTCTTGATCTTTTCCCGCAGACAGGTGGAATCGGCTCCTTACGCTTCTATGTGCTGCCCGAGCCTCCTGTAGAGCGTCCTCCGGCCGATTCCCAGAATGGCTGCTGCACGGCGCTTGTTTCCTCCCACCTTCTCCAGCACATGATGAATGTACCGCCGCTCGACTTCGGCAAGCGGCAAAAGTTTTTCGTCTTCCGTCATCAAAGCATTTGAATCGATTGAAGGTCCTCCGAGATCGGATTGGTAATCCCGGATCCTGGTCGGCAGGTGCTCCATGCGAATCCAGCCTTCCGGTGCGAAAGCCAGGGCTCGCTCCACCGCATTGCTGAGTTCGCGAACATTCCCCGGAAAGGGGTACTGAGTGATCATGTCTATGGCCCGACCGCTAAAACCTTTGACCTTCTTATCCATCGCCAACGCATGCTGTTGCAGGAATCTTGCGGCGAGGAACTCGATATCCTCTCCGCGTTCCCTTAGCGGTGGAACACGGATGGTGAATGCCTCCAGGCGGAAGAACAGATCTTCCCGGAAGTGACCCAGGCGGACCTCCTCGTCAATGTCCCGGTGAGTGGCGGCCAGAACCCTTACATCTACCTGATGTTCGCGGTTTTCCCCTACTCGCCTGAGACTTCCATCCTGGAGAATCCGCAAAAGCTTTGCCTGAAGGGAAAGCGGCATCTCGGAGATCTCGTCCAGGAGAAGAGAACCGCTTTCCGCTTCTTCAAAGAGGCCTTGACGACTCTTGCGGGCGCCGGTGAAGGATCCCTCCGCATGTCCGAAAAACTCGCTTTCCAGCAGGTGCTCCGGGATCCCCGCACAATTGACAGGCATGAAAGGACCGCCGGCCCGGGTGCTCTCCTTGTGGATCGCCCTGGCCACCAACTCCTTGCCCGTCCCGCTTTCCCCGAGAATCAACACCGGACCCTGGGCCTTGGCCACCTGCCGGATTTGCTTGAAAAGAAGATGCATGGCCATACTTTTTCCGTACATGCCGTGAAAGCTTTCCGAAGAAAGAAGGCCGCGCATCTGATTGACCACCTCTCTGAGGCGCTTCCTTTCCAGCACCCGCTTGACGCTGAGCATAAAGTGTTCAAGATCCAGAGGCTTGGTCAGAAAGTCGTCCGCTCCCGCCTTCAAGGCTTCTACAGCCTTTGGGATAGTCCCGAAAGCGGTGATAATGAGAAAGCCGGGGGGAGAGTCGGGGGCGTTGCCGAGGATTTTCCTGAGAAAGGAAAGCCCGTCCATTCCCGGGAGCCTCAGGTCGCACACGATGAGGTCGGGCCACTTCTGTTCCATGGCCTGGTACGCCTCTTCCGCGGATGCTTTCCAGTAGCCCTCCAGGCCGGCGTCCCGCACTTCATCGAGCAGCAAGGTCCCGAGGGACTTGTCGTCTTCTATGATCCATACCAACCCGCCTGACGTACCCGGTTTGGTCATCGCTTATCCTCTTGTTGATTCGCCTGCCGCGGCACCAGTAACTGAAAAGAAGCGCCGCCCATTTCACTGCCGTCCACTTCGATCTTTCCGCCATGCTCCTCCGCGACGGCATGTACCACGGACAAACCAAGACCGATCCCCTCGCCCACGGGTTTGGTGGTATAAAACGGTTCGAAAATCCTCGAACGGTTCTCCGGCGGTACGCCGGGGCCGTCATCGTCCACGCAAAAGAGCACACCATGCTTGTTTTGCCGCCACGTGAGACGGACCTTGCCGGCCGGAGTGCACTGGATGGCATTGTGTAAAAGATTGATCAACGCCTGCTGAATCCTCGTGGCGTCCACCATGATCGACGGTCCGTTTTCGGGCCCCGAGAAATTGATGCTTGTCCCGTTCTTCCTTGCCTTTTCTTCAACGGTCCAGACGGCGGATGCAGCCAGGCGTGCCGGGTCGGCCGCGGAACAGCGAAGCGGATTGCGGCGGCTGAAATCAAGCAACTGTTTGATGATGCGCTCCATCCGGACGACTTCTTTGCGGATGGCTGCCAGCGTTTGCCGGTGCTCGTCCGGAAGGTCTTTGTCGCGAAGCGCGCGCTGTGCCCTGCCGCTGATAACACTCAACGGCGTGCCCAGTTCATGAGCAGTGCCCGCAGAAAGTCTTCCAAGAGCGGCCAGCTTTTCGGCCTGATGAAGCTCCTTTTCGAGCTTGTCCTGTTTTCTGCGGTGCTCCATGATGGTTAGTTCAGCGTCATCGATGCTGTCGAGCATGCGGTTGAAGGTTCGGCCTATTCTGACAATTTCCTTGGGCCCGCGGTAGCTGAACCGGTGTTCGCGTTCTCCCCGTGAAATCCTGAACATGCTGGAATTCAGTCGGCCGAGGTGCATTCCGAGGGCCCGGTGATGTCCGTACAGGGCTACAACCGAAAGCAGCAACAGAAGCACCCCGAGACTCACAGCGCCCTTGACCCTGATGGTTTGCAGGTTTTCACTGAATTCACTTTTTCTCCGGGTGAGTTGCAGCAACCCGTTGATTCGACCCCCGGTGTCGGTGAGGGGTACAAAGTACGAAAACACCTGTCGATCGGCGACCCGGCCGTATTCGCCCTGCCTTTCGCCGTCGGCCGCCAATTCAATCAGCCGCTCTCGTTCGGGTTCCGGTTCGGCCCGGCCGAGTCTGACGATCTCTTTGCCCTGTTTGTCATAGACATAGGCGCTGTATACCCTTCCGATGGCAAAAGCGGATTTGAGCGCCATGTGGATGCTTCCCATCCGCTCCTTTTCCAGGGCATAACTCAACGGAAGATGCACGGCCCGCGCAACAAGCTCCAGGTCTTTTTTCATCTGCTTTTCGACCTGCTTTTCTATGGAGCTGAGCGACAGATATCCGAAAAGCCCCAAAGCGCTTATCAACGGCACCACCACATAAATAAGCAATGACACCCGGAAGCTCATGGACTCCGGAAACAGTCTAAATCGTTTCATAACCCCTCCCCGTGGCCCGCCAACATAACACATGTGTCAATTAGATACAATAGCAGTCTCCCCATCTACACAGCATCGGAAAGGTATGTTTTGAGGTCATCTTAAGTGATTCCAAAAGGTTATAGGCAGAATACTTTCCGGGATTTTTCTGGTACGAGACATGCACCAAAGGCAGGGTAATATACGGACCGCTTAAAACGGAAGGTCCGCATCGGCTGGGAGACTCGCAAACGGAAACCATTAAAAGAAAGGAGATGGGAATGTCTAAAAATTATGGTCTTTTGTCTATAGCCGCCGTGGTGTGTCTAGTATTCTTCATGGCCGTACCCGCAATGTCTCAGGAACGTCCTCCCCAGCAAGGGGAGGACCAGCCAGGCGCCACAGAATCGCAAACACAGTTCAGCGAAGGGGAGCTGGAAAAGGCCGCTGCAGCCTATGAAAAAATCGTCGGCATAAGCCAGCAATTCCAGGAGTCTGTGCAACAAACCCAAGACCAAAACCAAAGACAGCAGTTGCAGGAGGCGGCAAACCAAAAGATGGTCCAGGCCGTTCAAAACGCCGGCCTCGATGTGGAGACATACAACAGCATCATGGCGCAAGTCCGCTCAAATGAGCAGGTAAGGCAGAAGTTCAATGAAAAAGTGCAACAAGCGCAGTAAATAGGGAGGTGTTAGCATGAAAACTTCATTTCGGGTTTTGATCCCGCTGGTGCTGGGAGTGATATTGGGTTTAGGGATCGTAGGGTGCGATCCCGGGGAAGACGGCCAGCGTTCCACCATGCCGCCCGGTCAAGAACGAGGTATGCCGCCGGGAGGGCCGCCGGGTTACCAGCAGCAAGGACAGCCGGGCGGCACCGGGTCGCAGCCGCAGATCAGCGATGCGGACCTGGAAAAAGCTGCCGCAGCCAAAGCGGCGATCGCTGATATCAACCGGCAATTGCAGCAGTCCGTTCGAGAAACTCAAGACCCGAGCGAAAGACAGCAGCTGCAGGTGAAGGCAAATCAAAGAATGGTACAGGCTGTTGAAGGTGCCGGACTTGATTTCGAAAGGTACAATACCATTATGAGTCAAGTCCGTTCAGACAACGAGTTGGGTGAGAAATTTCAGAAAAAGGTTCAAAGCGTGCAGTAAAACCGGTGGTGCAATATCATGGTCATGAGACCTTTTTAGTTGGATTAATCGCCACACTCCTTGGCTGCGATTTTGAGCAGAGACCCTGTCAGGCCCCCAGCAGCCCGGATAGCCGGGACAACCGTACCCATTGGGAGCTGTTTTTGACGGCTCTGGTACACGTTTCTCCCTGTTTTCCGAAGCCGCTGGGGGTCTTCTTCTTAAGCGACGCGACTATCCCAAATCCCACTTGCGGATGCTGCTTTGCCGAGGGGCGAAGGAGCTTGTTCTATCTCTTCCCCGGTGACTTCGTACGATAACCTTCCCAAATAAATATTCATTTCAAACTCTTTCTCAATTTAAAAAATGCCGCAGGTTGTGTTCGGTGATGTTTTCTCGTGCTCATAATGCAAAGGGCACTCCACCATCGGCCGGTGGAGTGCCCTACTTTGCAAAACATTTAGCCGGGTTACATCCAGAAATGGCTCTCTTGGGCAATTTTTCGGCGAATTTTTGAGATTCTCAAACGGCGTGATGGATTGCGCTTTTTCGCAGTCCATAGGCCTTCGCAACATGCTCAAAAAGCCTTTGAGCTTCTTGAGGACGGCTGCAGCCGCCGGCAACAAGCGCACTTAACCCTATGTTTACCATCACCAAGCGGGTCACTGCCGGCTGATCCGCATACCGTTGCAGTCGGGCTACCTGGAATCGGCGTCACTAATCGTGTTTCTATTGACCTCGTGCATAGTGAGGTCAGATAATAGCACATCGTGGATGCGCCTGAAGTCCGGCCGGGTCGATTTTTCCGGAAAATGAATGGAATGCAAATGGGTATTGCGACCGATATCATCCTTCTTGTTATTGTGGCCTTTTTTTGTGGTCTGTTTCTGCATCGACTGGGCCAACCTATCATCCTTGGTTATATTGCTGCGGGAATTATTCTGGGACCCCATACAGGGGGCCTCACCGTCTCCAATATTCATGAAATCGAGCTGCTTGCCGAGATCGGCGTTGCGCTGTTGCTGTTTGCGCTCGGCCTTGAATTCTCCTTCAAAGATCTAAAACCTGATACTGTTTAAGGCCTCCTCCTGAGGCGTGATAAGATGTCTTTAT
>CAYVUX010000054.1:0-6335 GCA_964455075.1 uncultured Desulfobacteraceae bacterium
AAGAATGTCAACTCGATTTGGCAGCATAGCTTTTCAAAGAGCTAAAGTGTTACCATTTTTTACATTTCAGGCCATGTCCTATTTGGTGGATGTGTTTCGAAAGACGTCCCCGTCCGAAAAAAACCCTTTCACCCTTGGTCTTTATATCTCTATGTTTCCTCAACTGGTGGCGGGGCCCATTGTCCGGTTCAATGAAATCGTAGATCAGTTGCATGAACGTCAGACATCCGTCAACGGATTTGCCTCGGGAGTGCGTCGATTTATTGTAGGGCTCGGGCAAAAGATGCTCATCGCCAATACCGTGGCTGTCCCTGCTGATGCCATTTTTGCCATTTCCCCGGATCACCTCACTACCGGAGTCGCCTGGCTTGGCGCCATTGCGTATACCCTGCAGATCTATTTTGATTTTGCAGGGTATTCGAATATGGCCATCGGTCTTGGTTTGATGTTTGGCTTCCGTCTTCCCGAGAATTTCAACTATCCTTATATTTCCCAGTCCATCAGGGAGTTTTGGACGCGCTGGCACATGTCGCTCTCCGCATGGTTCCGGGACTACCTCTATATCCCCTTGGGTGGCAATCGAAAGGGAACCGGCCGCACCTATTTCAACCTGGTCATTGTCTTTTTTCTCTGCGGGCTCTGGCACGGAGCGAGTTGGACTTTTGTTTTCTGGGGTCTGTTCCACGGCGGCTTTTTGGTTCTGGAACGGGTAGGCTTCGAAAAACGGCTCCAATCTTTTTGGGCACCCGTAAGACATATCTATACTCTTCTGGTTGTGGTGGTTGGATGGGTCTTTTTCCGGTCGGAGACCTTTTCCTATGCCATGGAATTCCTGAGAGCCATGGGCGGATTTGCGCATGGAGATGGTATGGTGGAATCTGTACGGCAGTACCTGAACCGCGAGATTCTTTTTGTCGTAATCATCGGAGCCCTGGGTTCCGCACCTTTGATTCCCACCATCAAGAGAAGAATCGAGGCATTGGAAACGGGTGTTTGGGCCAGGGGCAATCTGAAGCCCGGCGGAATTATCCTTGGGGCTGAAATGGTTCTGTTTTTCGGAATCCTGATTCTTGCGGCCATGAGCCTCGCGGTCCAGACACACAACCCTTTTATTTACTTTCGGTTCTGATGAAGGTGAAGTTCCGCATGCGCAAATGGGTTGATATCGGACTTTGCGGACTTTTTTTGCTGGCAATAGGGTTTCCTCTTTGTGCCCATTTTCTTGGATTGGGTCACGGTATGGAGACCACCGAAAACCGTCGATTGGCAGAAAGGCCGACACTGCCGGAAACCAAGAAAGAAATCCTGCGGTTCCCGGAGCGATTCAATGCATTTCTCAATGACCAATTCGGATTCAGGGGTTACCTCCTCCATCTGCAAAGTCGTATTCGATGGCAACTGGGGCTTCAAGTACACCCTGATGTCCTTATGGGAAAAGAGGGTTGGTTGTTTTTGGCAAAGAGGAACAAGGTCGTAGAACAGTATCGAGGCATCGATCGCTTCAGTCCCGATGAACTCCGATGGTGGGTGAGGGAGCTGGAGTTGCGGGCGGAATGGCTGGCTGAACGCGGGATACCCCTTATTGTGATTGTTCCGCCGAATAAGCATACCATCTACCCAGAATATCTTCCTGAAACGGTTGGGCCGGTTGTCGGAGACACCCGGCTGGATCAGATTTCAGATTATATCCGGAACCATACAAATCTGGAATTTGTTGATTTGCGGGGGCCTATGTTGGAAGCGAAACAGAGGTCCCGGCTGTTTTATAAGACAGATACCCATTGGAATGATATCGGGGGTTTCATCGGATATCAGGAGCTGATGCGTCCGATAAAGATGCACTTCCCGTCGATACAAATCCTCGAGCTAAACCATTATGGCTGCACGGAGGAAGATAGACCAGGGGGGGATTTGGCCCGGATGATTGGTTTGTCTGACGTCATGTCGGAACGGGTACCGTTGCTTAATCCCGAATTTACCACCAGCGTCCGTGACTATAAAGTCTTAAGAGAAGGGAAAACCGATCTCGATCGCGTATTCTACTTCACGACTTGCCATTCAAATTGGCCGAAAGCGGTTGTCCTCCATGATTCGTTCATATGGTCGATGGTAAAGTTTCTCAAGGAGAGCTTCCATAACGTGGTATTTGCCCACCACCGGTATCTGGAGTTTGATATCAATTTGATTGAGAGGGAAAAGCCCGACGTGGTGATCTATGAGTTGGTAGAGCGGTCGCTCTTCCGACGGATTCCGGACTCTCGACAGTTTCTGCATGTGGTGAGCTTTAAGGAGGCCGAACCCATTGTTTCCCGGTCTGATCCAGAGTATCAAAACGTAACCTTTGGTAAGCGATTCTCTCTTCTGGGTGCCTGTCTGAAGGAAGTGGAATCAGGCCTTGAGATCGTGCAGGCATGGAAAAGTCTTAAAGATCAAGACCTGGCGTATGCGAATGCGGTTCATTTGGTCAATGGGAAGGGCGAGATCCTTAAGGTATTGGATTATCCTCAAAGCAAACCAAGAAGACATGTAAAGAGCGGTACCATCTGGCTGGATCGAATCGAGATCGCCGGGGAGAAATTGAACCGGACAGCAGCGGTTGCTATTGGAATCTATGATCCGGACAAAACCAGGTTGCTCCGTGCCGACAAGGGCCCCCGGGATTGGAATGGCAAGAGGCTGTGGATATCCCTCCCGCCGATGGAGAAAAGGACTGTTGCAATTATCGCAAAAAGGGGCTGATCTGCTCTGTCGATCAGTGAAGCAGAAGATCGTGAATAGTTCGGGTCCGAAAACGCAAGAAAGGAGAAAACCTCATGGAAAATGAAAGAAGGCAATTCTTGAAATACTCGATGGCCTCAGGGGTGATTCTTGCGGGTTCAGGAGGAGTTGCCGCCTTCCTGTGAGGATGCGATGGAGGTGGAGAGAAGAAAAGGGCAGAGGGAGACGATTTCCTGGAGCATCTGGATCAGGCCGGAATTGAGGTTCCCGTACGACAGAGCCCGGTACGATGCACAATTTCGGTAAGAGATCAAGATCGCCGGGCACTTTGCGGTCCGCCGGGCTGCCGGCTGATCCACACGCGCCTTATTATCCTCCCGATGATTTTGATTCTCCTTTCCTGGGCCGGTACCAGGGCGACATCGACTTCTCGAAATTTGGACCGCATTCGATAAAGAAAGGGAAGGTGGCTCCTCTGGAAGGAGCGGACAAGAGACAGGCAATCGACCTCTATGATAGTGAAATTCTTTATACGGATCATTGTTTAGGTCAACTGATGCGCAAACTGGATACACTGGGTTTGCTTGAAGAATCCTTGGTGATTGTCACTTCCGACCATGGAGAGAGTTTTGGCGAAATGGGTTTCTGGGGCCACGGTTTTCCGCTAGAGAGTCAAATTCGGGTGCCCCTGATCATTCACTATCCGAAGGAGATTGCAAAGCCCCGAAGGGTCTCCCATCAGGTTCAGGCATCGTCGATCTATTCCACCATCCTATCGGGTGCGGGCATTCCGCCTTCCTCGATCGAGATCCCGTCGGAATCTACGCTGGACCTTGTGGGGAAAGGCAAAGCCCTTGAAAGCGCGTTCCCCACGTACACCTATTCGGAACGATTCCTTCCGAAGAAGCACCACTGCATTTTGAGAAGCAAGGATTGGAAATACCTGAGACTTTGGAGTGAGAATCATGGAAAGGAGCAGCTCCAGGAATACGTCTTCCAGATGGAAGAAAACCTGGAGGAAGTGCCGGCTGTCTCGCAAAGGAACCCTCAAATTCTGGAGTCCCTCAGGGAAAAGTGTAAGCATTTCCGGGAAAGGGCCTTGAAGAGGACCATAAAGACAGAAGGGGAAAAATCGGAATCGGAGCCGAGCGAAGGAATCGGTGAAGAGACACGAGAGCAATTGAGGGCGTTGGGATACGTAAAGTAGGGATTGGGAAAAATCTCTCCCCCTGTGAAGAACCCCGATAACGAAGGAAGGATAGGTTGAGTCGTGATCAGGATCGATTCCTATGAACGATGCCAAGTGGACCCGGAGGTTATCCGGAACTTTACGCTGGATAATCCAACAGCGGATTTTGATCCAGCATGCAGCCCTTGCAGCTTTCTTGGGTGGATTGTGGGTGCCAACGAGAAAGTCGAATGGATAGAAATCAAAATGAAGGAGGATTGTTTCAAATCCATTCCTGTCGCTATGGGCAGGCCCGATGTTCGAAAATTGTATCCCGACAACCCCGCCGGGGATAAGGTCGGGTTTTCCGCGTATTTCAACCCGTGGCTTCTTCCTTCAGCCTTTGAACTGGATGTATATGCGGTTTTGGTTTCGGGATTGAAAATCCGGCTTTACCGGATCGGGGGGAAGAGGCGCCCGCTGAAAGAACCCTCTGATCATCAAACGGCTCCACTTCTTGTAACCACGTTGGGCCGGACCGGGAGCACCTTGTTGATTTCCCTGCTGGGAGCGCATCCGGAGATCCTTGCCTATAGACCTTTCCAGGCGGAAGCGAGGTATGTGAGTTATTGGATGCAGATTTTTTTAAGCCTTTCCGAACCCAAAAGCTGGATCTATCCTATCTCTGCTAACGAGCGATCGGATCCGGGCTGGGTATTCGGCGGGGATCTGAATCACCCGGTGCACTTCGCGTTGTACCCTCGAGTATTCGAGTGGTTTCACGGCCCTTACATGGATCGCCTTTTTGAATTCTGCGTCCGAAGCCTCAAGGAACACTACAAGAAGGTTGGTGAGATCCAGAATAAGCCCCTTGCGCGACTGTTCTGCGAAAAGTTCCTCCCGGATCCCTTCACAAAGTGTGTGCGGGATTTGATGCCCGATAGCAGGGAGGTGTTCCTGGTGAGAGATTTCCGGGACATGTTTTGCTCTATAAGGGCATTCAACGAAAAGAGAGGATTTCTCGGTTTTGGTCGGGAGAAATTCAGATCGGACCGGGAGTACATTTCTATCGGAGGCCCCCCCACCGCGCGGATGCTTCTGGATGCCTGGAGAGAACGAAAACACAGTTCTGTTCTCATCAAATACGAAGAACTTGTGATGAGACCGAAAGCTACCTTGAAGACGCTGTTTGGGGCCCTCGGATTGGATGCTTCGGATGCCGTTATCGGGGATATCATTCAAAGAGTGGACGGGATGGTACCTGAAAGTCAGGGATTGCACAAGACTGTACAGAGGGCGGCAAACTCCGTCGGGCGGTTCCGGAGAGACCTTGATCCGGATCTTCTGCAGCTTTGCAATGAAGCTTTCAGGGAAGGCCTCGAAGCGTTTGGATACCAGGTATAGTGCAGGAAGGTCCGGCTTTCCGGACGGATGGTGAAAGCGGAAAACGAGAACTGCTGAACGTGGCTTACATGGACAACGTCGTTCCGGTGATCATCGTGAACTGGAATGGAAGAGGGCTTTTGCCGGAGTGCCTGGATGCGCTTTGCGCTCAGACCTGGAAGAGGCTCCGGATCATCCTGGTAGACAATGGTTCCCAGGACGGATCCGCGGAGTTCGTCAGGCGAAATTACCCCGATATCGGCGTGTTCAGCCTTCCGCGAAATGTGGGGTTCGCAGCGGCAAACAATGTGGCTTTCCGGACTATTCGGACGCCGTATGTGGCGCTTTTGAACAATGACGCAATTGCTGCCCCCGGGTGGCTGGAAGCGCTTGTCCGTGAGCTCGAATCGAACCGCGAAGCGGGCGCCGCCGCCTCAAAAATGCTCTTCTACGATACTCCGGAGATAATCGACAGGGCCGGGGACTCCTATACCGTGGCAGGGGCCGGGTTGCTTCGAGGAAGAGGAAGGCCCTCGGAGAGTTTCAAGGCCAAGGAGTTTGTGTTCGGAGCCTGCGCCGGGGCGGCACTTTACCGCGTGGAAATGCTCCGGGAAATCGGCCTTTTTGACGAGGATTTTTTCCTGATCTATGAGGATGTGGATCTCAGTTTCAGGGCACAGTTGACGGGATACAAGTGCATATATGTTCCCGAAGCCGAGGTCTTCCACAGGGCCGGCTCCAGCATTGGTCGTGATTCCCCGATATCGGTTTACTACGGGCACCGAAATCTGGAGTGGGTGTATTTGAAAAACATGCCCTCTTCGCTCATCCTGAAGAGTGCTCTCCTTCATATGAACTACGATTTCCTATGCTTTCTTTATTTCTCGGCGGCGGGCCTCGGGGCGCCTTTTTTGAGGGCAAAGCGGGACGCCCTGCGCGGGCTCCCGGGTGTACTCAAAAAGCGGCGTCTTGTCCAGAAGAAGAGACGAGTCCCGGACGAGTGCATATGGCGGCTCCTGGAGAAGGAAAGGCTTTTCCGGCGGCTCAGGATGAGGCGTTCCCACAG
>CAYVUX010000054.1:6345-7198 GCA_964455075.1 uncultured Desulfobacteraceae bacterium
CCGCGGAGCGCGGGCTGCGAATGCGCCGGGAACTTCGCGGAAAGGCTGAATTGCTGGAGATCCCCAATCCTGGAAGGGGATGCGAATAGAAACGGATGCCGCAGTCACGGACAATGAGAAAAAAACAGCGCACAAAGAATCCCCGAAGCGGGGGATGTGTATTCCCTCGGAGACTCATGGAAGACCTATGCGGGTGCTTCACATAGGAAAGTACTTTGCCCCGTATGCGGGAGGAATGGAGAACTTCCTCAGGGATCTTCTGAAGACCCTCCATAAAGGCGGGGTCTCTGCGTCCGCGCTTGTGCATCATCACAAGATCGGAAGGCCCTCCGCCGTGGAGGGGTATGGCGATGCGATGATTGTGCGGGTCGCCGTGATCGGCCGGTTGCTTTACACACCAATCAGCCCTTCTTTTCCTATCCAGCTCGACCGGATGGTGAAATGCTTCCGCCCGCAAATTCTCCACTTCCATTTTCCGAACCCTTCAGGGTTCTTTGCGCTTTTTTTGAGCGCAGCGCGCCGGATACCGTGGGTGATTCACTGGCATTCGGATGTGGTGCCCTCGGAGATTGATTCCCGCCTACGATTGGCTTACAGGTTTTACCGGCCGTGGGAGCAGGCCATGCTCAGGAAAGCAGAACGGATCATTGTGACCTCGCCTCCGTATCTGGAATGGAGTGATGCCCTGAATAAGTGGTCCTCGAAGTGCCGGACCGTGCCTTTGGGGGTCGACCCGCAACGTTTGCCTCCTCCCGGCCGGGAGTCCCGGGAAATCGCCGAGCAGATTTGGGGCGCCGGATTGTTCAGGGTCCTTGCCGTGGGGCGCCTCACGTATTATAAGGGGTTCCGGCAT
>CAYVUX010000054.1:7208-12718 GCA_964455075.1 uncultured Desulfobacteraceae bacterium
GTCCCCGGAGCGGCGGTCCGAATCGTGGGTGAAGGAGCGCTTCGAGGGAAGCTGCAAAGAACGATAGCGAGCTACGGCATGGGAGACAGAGTCAAATTGGTGGGGTCTGTTTCCGACGAGACGCTCCGAGCCCTCATCGCCACCTGTCACATCCTGTGCCTTCCTTCCGTGGAACGCACGGAGGCGTTTGGCCTGGTGCTCCTTGAAGCGATGAGATACGGGAGAGCCATTGTCGCGAGCGATATCCCGGGGTCCGGCGTGGGCTGGGTGGTCAGGAAAGGCCGATGCGGCCTCATGGTGAAGCCTGGAAATGAGAAGGAACTTGCTCAAGCCCTGGTCCGGCTTTCGGAAGACCCCGCTCTTTCGGCCGAACTGGGCAGGCAAGGGGAGGACCGGTTTGGTGAGTTTTTTCATATTCAACCCGTGAAGGATCAGATTGTGGAAATCTATCGCTCCCTGACCGGACCGAACGGGAACTGCTGTCCATCCACAAAACGCTAAAGGGGGATGCCGGTCGGTTTCGAGATCGAAAATGAGTCCGCCTGAGGCGGATTCCGCAATTACAAGGCTTCCGGAGACCCGCCTGCAGGATGCGGACTGATTCATCCGTTAGGTTGGCGAAGATGCCCGATGCTGGATGGAAACGAATCAGGCCCCCTCTTGTAGTATCGAGCCGTTCTTGTCCGAAAGAGAAAAGCCCGGAGGGCGTTGATGGAACCGTCTGGAGGGAGCTCCTCTCGGAAAAAACCGTTGCATAAGGACAAGGGACTTCATGCTGGCATTCTCAGGGCCGCCTGTGGTAAAAAAATTTTTGTCGAATCTGTTCGAAGCATTGAAAGTCCATGAAAAGCGAAGAAAACATGCTGGATATTATCATTGTCAACTACAACAGCACCGATTATCTCCTGCATTGTCTGCAAAGCATCTTTCGTGATCTCAATGGCATACACGCAAAGGTGTATGTGCAGGACAATGCATCCCGTGACGGGGTCGGCCGCGTAGAATCACGTTTTCCCCAGGTGGTCCTCACGCGGAATCGGTGCAATATCGGTTTTGCCGGGGCGATCAACCAGGCGTTGAAGCAGAGCACCGCTCCGTACGTCTTTATCCTGAACCCGGACACGGCTGTCATGGACGGATGCTTCGACGGTCTTATTCGTTTGATGGAGAAAAATCCGGATGTGGGGATTATCGGGCCGCGGATCTTTGAGCCGGATGGAGAAGTCCAGGGTTCCGCCCGTTCCTTTCCCACGCCGTTGACCGCCCTTTTCGGGCGGAGTTCCCTTCTTACGAGACTCTTCCCGAACAATAGGATCACCAGGGCCAATATTTTGACCACCGGATGTGACGGTCGGACTCCGATGGAAGTGGGCTGGGTCTCCGGGGCGGCCCTTATGGTGAGGAGGAAGGCCTTTCAGGATGTGGGATTGATGGACGAACGCTTTTTCATCTACTGGGAGGATGCGGATTGGTGCAGGAGAATGTGGGATAACGGCTGGAAGGTGGTGTACTACCCCGAGCCTTCCGTCGTGCATTACGTGGGCGGCAGCAGTGAAAAGAGCATCGCTCGTTCCGTTCTGGAGTTTCACAAGAGCTGCTATCTCCTTTTCAAAAAATATGTGCGTTTTCCCCTATCCGTTCTGAATCCCGTGGCGTTTTCGGGCCTCATCCTCCGGTTTTTCTTTGTTCTTGCCTCCCACGGAGTGATCTGGGGCATCCGTACCGTCAGGGGAACCCGACGGGAGGAGAGGCCCCTTCCAGCCGAAGACGCAAAGGGCCGGGTCAAGATCGTGAGAATTATTGCCCGCCTCAACGTCGGGGGCCCCGCCATCCACGTCTATTTGCTGACCAAAGGCCTGAACGAGGGCCGGTTTGAATCCGTTTTGGTCACAGGCACCATCTCTCCCCAAGAGGGAGACATGAGCTACCTGTTCGATTCCTTCCACATCAAACCGATGTTTATTCCCGAACTTCAGAGGGAGATCAGTTTGAGGATGGACTTGAAGGCCCTTTTCGAGGTTTCCAAGATCCTTCGCAGGGAAAAGCCGGACATTGTGCATACCCACACGGCGAAGGCCGGGTCCAGCGCCCGCTTGGCGGCCCTCTTGTACAATCTCGTTTCAGGCAAAAAAGTGAGAATGGTGCACACGTTCCACGGTCATGTGTTCGAGGGGTATTTTGGTAGGGCAAAGTCCGCGATTTTTGTGCTGATCGAGCGGCTCTTGGCGCGGGGAACGGATGCGATCATTGCCATCAGCAAGACACAAAAGGAAGAGCTCTCGGAGAAGTTTCGCATCGCCCCCAAGGAAAAGATCAAGACCATCCAACTGGGCTTCGATTTGAAGCCCTTCTTGAATGGCAAGCGTCTCAAGGGACGCTTTCGCGAACGTTTGAAAGTCGATGAGGACACCTTCCTGGTGGGTATCGTGGGCCGGCTGGTGCCCATCAAGAACCACATCATGTTTCTCAGAGCGGCAAAGCTCTTTATTGCGCACCACCCTTCGGTGAGTGTTCAGTTCGTTGTCGTAGGGGATGGAGAGCTGAGAGAGGAGCTTGAGAAGTTTTGTGAGACCCACGGGTTGGAGAGACACGTGCGGTTCTGCGGCTGGATCCGGGATGTCCCTTCGGCCTACGCGGACCTCGATGTGCTGGCGTTGACTTCCCAGAATGAGGGCACACCGGTTTCCATTATTGAGGCCATGGCCTCCTCCGTTCCGGTGATCGCTACGGATGCCGGGGGTGTGAAAGACCTTTTGGGATCCCGAAACGGGCTCCCCTCCAGGGACGGGTTCGCCGTCTGCGAAAGAGGGGTTCTTTGCCGGAGAAATGATCCCCATGGTTTTGAAAAGGGCCTGACCTACCTTATCAACACGGAAGACAAGGAAAGGGACGAACGGCTTTTCCAGGCGCGGACCTTCGTGGAGAGGAGGTACTCCGAAGAAAGGCTCCTCAGGGATATGAAAAATACCTATCTGGACCTGGTCGGGATTCCGGAAAGGTCCGGCTCGGAGAGGATTCTGAATCCGGAGGGCGCTGGTCCACATCACCTTCGCGTACTCCGCGAGGGGCGATGAGGGACGTAATGAAGGATCAAGAAAGCGGAACAGGAAGCAGATCGGACGGGGCATGGAAGAGAAACAGAAAATAGGTGTGATCGGCGCGGGGTACTGGGGGAAGAACCTGGTTCGAAACTTTCATTCCCTGGGAGTCCTGAGTATCGTCTGCGATACCCGGGATGCGGTTTTGGAGGATTTCTCCCGGTCCTACCCGGAAGTGCAGCAGACCGGCTCCCTTGACGAGGTACTCGATGACCCTTCCATCCAGGCGGTGGCCATTGCCACCCCCGCAGAAACGCACTACTCTTTCGTGGAGAGGGCGCTTTCCGCAGGCAAACATGTATTTGTGGAGAAGCCCCTTGCCTTGCGTGAAGCCGAAGGGTTGGCGCTCTGCAATGCGGCCGAAGAAAAAGGGAAGGTGCTCATGGTGGGGCACCTTCTCCAATATCACGCGGCGGTCATCCGGCTCAGGAGGCTGGTTTCTGACGGAGAACTGGGCAGGATCCAGTACATCTATTCCAATAGGCTGAATTTGGGCAAAATCCGACGGGAGGAAAATATCCTCTGGAGCTTTGCCCCCCATGACATTTCGGTCATTCTTTCCCTGACGGACGAAATGCCCGAACGGGTGATCAGCTCGGGGGCGTCGTATCTTCACCAAAAGGTAGCCGACGTCACCCTGAGCAGCCTTTCATTTCCGTCGGGAATCCGGGCCCATATCTTCGTAAGCTGGCTGCATCCTTACAAAGAACAGCGGCTCGTGGTGGTCGGCGACAGAAAGATGGCGGTATTTAACGATGTGGAGCCTGAAGACAAGTTGTTGCTCTATCCCCATCGTATTGCGTGGAAGGACCATCTGCCGGTGGCGGACAAGAAGGAAGCGGAGAAGGTCCCCATTCCTAAGGAAGAACCTCTCAGGGCCGAATGTGAGCATTTTCTTCAGTGCGTCCGGGAGAATATTCCGCCAAGAACGGACGGCCGGGAGGCGACCCGAGTCCTCCAGGTGCTTCAGGCCTGCCAGGCGTCCCTTGAGCAGGGGGGAAAGGCCGTGGAACTGGGAGGGGCTGATCGGTCCGGTCTTTTCGGCAGGGAGGTCCGGATCCACGAAACCGCTGAGGTGGACCCGGACTGCAGGATCGGGGAAGGGACAAAAGTATGGCATTTTTCACACATCATCCGGGGGAGCCGGATTGGAAGGGGTTGCAATATCGGGCAGAACGTAGTCATCGGTCCTGATGTGGTCATTGGGAGCAGGGTGAAAATCCAGAACAATGTCTCGGTCTACCCTGGAGTCACCCTCGAGGACGGAGTTTTCTGCGGACCGTCCATGGTGTTTACCAATGTGTACAATCCAAGGAGTTATGTGCCAAGGAAGGATGAATTTCGGCCGACCCTTGTCAGGGAGGGCGCAACCCTGGGGGCGAACAGCACCATCCTTTGCGGCCATACGATTGGGAGGTTTGCATTTGTTGCAGCGGGCGCGGTTTTGATTGAAGACGTACCGGATTTCGGCCTTGTGGCCGGCAATCCGGCAAAGCTCAAGGGCTGGATGTGTCGATGCGGTGTCCGCTTGCAGATCGAAGGAAGTCGGGCCACGTGCGATTTGTGCGGGCGAAAATACGGGAAGGAAGGAGAGAGAGTGTATGAATTGGATTCTGAAAAGGGAGGCGGCCAATGAGTGATAGTGGGTTCACACTGTGGTTTACCGGTCTTTCCGGCTCGGGCAAGAGCACCACTTCCACACAGGTTTACCTGGAATTGAAAAGAAGGAGCCTTAAGGTCGAATTGCTGGACGGAGACATTATCCGCACGAATTTCTCCAAGGGTCTTGGATTTACAAAACAGGACAGGGATATCAATATTTTGAGAATAGGGTTCATTTCTTACCTTTTGAACAAAAACGGTGTGATCAGCATCGTCGCGGCCATATCTCCATACCGGGAAACCCGCGAAAGAAACCGGGCACTGCTCAAGGACTACATAGAGGTCTTTTGCGACTGTCCGTTGGACATCCTCTGCCGGAGAGACCCCAAGGGCCTGTACGCAAAAGCGAAGACCGGAGAAATCCCCAACTTCACAGGCATCTCAGATCCTTATGAAATGCCTGAAGATGCGCAAATAACGCTGAAAACGGGAGAAGAAGCCCGGGAGGATTCATTTCATAAGGTAATGGCCTATCTGGAAGACCACGGGTACGTGCCCCGGGAAGAGGATTGTGTCCTCTGTGAATACTCCGAGGAGGACGAGCGGGCACTCAGGGAGCAGCTTGTGGAACTGGGCTTTGCCAAAAAGGTGGCCGGAGGTTTTTGATCGGCCCGTACCCAAACAAATTCAAGGTTTTGGTTTTTGGAGAATAAAGATTGCCTCGACCAGATCGGAAAACAAAATGTCAAGGGAAGTGTATTGCTCGGGGTTATTGAGAAACGGCTTGTGTGAGACTTTCTGGATTTGTAT
>CAYVUX010000055.1:0-1411 GCA_964455075.1 uncultured Desulfobacteraceae bacterium
AACGATCTCGTTTCCGCGGATGATCATGTCCGTCCGGCTCCACACCTCGCAGAACAACACCCGGTGCGCCACCTCCGCGCATGCGCCCGCCCTCTCAGAGACCTCCCTCTCCAGCCTTGCAGGACAGATCTCCTGGGTTGCGCCGGGAGTGTACTTGGCCTCATAGTCAAAGAACCCACCCTCCGTTTTCCGCGGCACAATCTCCACAAGCGGAAGGATCTCCACGTCTCTTCCCCCGATTACGCAGGCCGTGACCTCGCATCCTTCCACAAACTCCTCGACCAGAACTTCCTCATCCTGGTCAAACGCCATTTCCACCGCCTCTCGGAGCTCTTCCACGGTCCGCACAATGGACATCCCGATGCTGGATCCTCCGGTCACGGGCTTCACGACCGCCTCGAACCCCATCGAATCCATGACATGCGCCGCCTCGTATCTTTGTCCCCGCACCAGGTGTACTTCCCGCGCCACCGTAAGACCGCCTCCTTGGAACCTCTGCTTCGCCACGCGCTTGTTCAGCGCCACGGCACTGGAAAGCACTCCCGAACCCACAAACGGCATCCCGAGTACGCGAAGCATCCCCTGAATGCAGCCGTCTTCGCCCATTTTTCCGTGAAGCAACGGAAAGGCCAGATCGATCTTTCCAGCTCCTTCCATGAGGGCCCCCAGATCCTCTCTTGGATCGAGCCGCATTACCTCATACTTCGCTCTGTCGAGCTCACGGAAGACCGTTTCGCCGCTGAGAAGGGATACCTCCCTTTCGTTGGACCATCCTCCCGCAAGAACCGCGATTCTGAGCCTCTTCCTGTCCGGACCGTCTTGTGCCACCTTCCCTCCTTTTCTGTTCGTCCGTCCTGCCCCTGTCCGGCATCATCCAATCATCCGCCTCAGCTATGGAAGGCTTCCCTATCGGTCCACCCGGGGGTGCGCCGGCATCCATTCCTCGCTCCGTACACGGCGACCCGGAACAAGACCCGCCTTCCGACGCCCTTGTCACCGTGCCAAGCAGGCCTTTTTCTTCTCCGGCAATGGACCTTCACCCTTTGACGTTACATGATATCCCCGCGATCAGCCTGCCGCGACGGATCGGGAAAACGACCAGAAAGTTTTCAATATTCGATGAAAAACGCAATAAAGTAGAGAAAAACAAACATCGGAACTGTGGATAAAATTTTAAACAACGCCCTTTAAAAAAATAACTTGTTGATCTTTCTGCCTTTCTTGTCCAAGCAAAAAGTCTGTTATCCTGGGAGCTTATGCCATATTTCCGAAATCTTCCTGTACAGATAGAAGTTTATCCGCTGTAAGAAATCCCATCCGGCATAACTTATCTTTGCGCCCAACGAGCTTTGACTCCTTGTTCCGATCCATGTAAACCACATCAGATCAACATTTCCCATGTCCTTCCCCT
>CAYVUX010000055.1:1421-1742 GCA_964455075.1 uncultured Desulfobacteraceae bacterium
ATCTCCACACAAAACAAATCCAAGGAATCTCCGTTTTTTAAACGCCTTCCTCTAACAGTGATGGAGCCACCGAACATGGACGCCCTCTGGAAACAGGCTAAACATCGGGTTCGATCCGAGGTATCCAGCAACACATATTCCCTGTGGATTCGGCCCATCACGTTTCTCAAGGAGAAAGACGGTACCCTCATCCTGGGTTGCCCCAACAAGTTCTCCCGAAACTGGGTTGAGGAGAATTACCTGGATCTCATCCGCGACAAACTTCACCAGGCGGGGGGTGCCCGTTTCAGCGTTGCCTTGCAGACAACCGCGTCCTCCAGC
>CAYVUX010000055.1:1752-3482 GCA_964455075.1 uncultured Desulfobacteraceae bacterium
GTCCGACCCCGAACAACTCACTTTGCCGAACGTTTCCAGGGCCCCCGCCTCCCCCCGACTTCGCCTCAACCAGCACTTCACGTTCGACCGGTTTGTGGTTGGACCCTCGAACGAATTCGCGTTCTCCGCTTCCGAGGCCCTGGCCCGGGGAACGTCGATCAACTATCCCTCCCTTCTCATGCTGGCCAACACCGGACTCGGCAAAAGCCACCTGTCTCAGGCCGTTGGTCATACGATTCTTCGCGAAAATCCTAACACCCGGGTTTTTTATATGACCGCCGAGGACTTCGCAAATGAAATGATTTTTTCACTGAAGACCAACCGGATCGACGATTTCAAGAACCGCTACCGCAAATCCTGCGACGTGCTTCTCCTGGAAGAGCTCCACTTCTTGAGCGGAAAGGAGAAAACCCAAACGGAGCTCGGCTTCACCCTGGACGCTCTGGCGAACTGCAACAAGAAAATCATATTCACGAGCTCGCTGCCCCCCAACGACATCCCTCGCATGTCCAAGCAGTTGACTTCCCGCATCGCCTCAGGACTCGTAACCACCATTGAGAAACCGGATTTCGAAACCCGGCTCAAAATTCTCAAGAGAAAAGCCGCCGAGCACTCCCTCTCCCTGCCCGAGAGCATTTTGCAGCTCCTGGCCACCCGTCTAAAGCGGGACGTCCGCCAGATGGAGAGCGCAATGCGATGCCTTAAGGCAAAATCCGAACTGCTGAACGCCGAAATCACGCCAAGCCTCGTCAAAGATGTCCTCAAGTGCCTTTCTCCGGAAAACTCCCCTGCCAGCCTTGAGGACATCATGAACCTTGTCTGCAAGCATTACCGGATCGCTCCGGCCGACCTCAAATCACGCACACGAAAGAGAATAATCTCCCATCCTCGAAACATCTACGCATACCTGTCCCGCAGGCATACCGATGAAACCGTTGAGAATATCGCCAAGACCATAAACCGAAGCCATGCCACGGTTATCTACGCCTCCGATTTGGTGGAAAGAAAAATCAAGACCGTGTACAATGTTCGCAAGGAAGTGGACTTCCTTATCCACAAGCTCAATGACGCAATCTCATGAAGCCTTTGCGCACCCTCTCCGCAAGACTCCTTCATGCATGGGTCGCCCTTCTCTTGGGCCTTTTCCTTGCATATGCCGCCACCTTCTGTCTGGTTTCCATCCGCGTCGGACTGGACAACCTCCATCACCCCGCAGCCTGGCTTCCCCTTACCACAGGCGCATCGTTGCTGGCCCTCATTCTCTCGGGCTATTGCTTCCTTCTTTCCAAGATACACCGGAGACTGACCGACGAACACTCCCTCCGTTTGTAACGTCTTCTCGTCGCCGGCCAATGGAAAAACCTTCAGCCGGCGGAAACGCCCTTCTCCCGTCTCAGAATCCCCTCTCCGCCTCTTTCTCGAACTCGCCCCAGCAGGCCGAGGAACGCCATCCCTCTTGAACAAGCGCGTCAGCGGGTCATTGAATTTTTCGCTACCCCATTCCGGATCAAAACCACGGCCCCTACCAGGAGCCTTCTTGATAAAACGCCTGGAGGAACTCCTCGTCCTTTGGTGAAAGGTTGAAACGCTCCCCTGCGTCCTGGATCAGCCGCGCGAGGTTCCTGTCCTCGTCCTCTTTCAACTGATCCGAGATCCATTTCACCGCCTGCCTCACCTTTTCGCCTTTGGGTTGAACCGTTGCCATTTTCCCCTCCTCTCCTAAAATCTTC
>CAYVUX010000055.1:3492-12667 GCA_964455075.1 uncultured Desulfobacteraceae bacterium
TCCGACGGCACTGTATCACAGAATCCGCCCGGATGCTACGCCGGCCCACGTCCCTCATGGGTTGTTTCATTTGCAGGGCCGCCTCTTTTCTTCTTGACAAACCACGATACCATGGACACATAATATCTCTCTGCGACCTAAAGTCTCCGCTTCCATCGATGGCCGATGGATCGAGAATTGACCTATGATCCTTTCATGCTTGACTGAGGGCCCCATTTTTAAACCCCCTTTTCATCCGAAAGGAGTCTATGATGGCCGCAATCAAGATCTTGGTCCCGTATAATTACAACGCCTATGAAGAAAAGGCCCTCGATTTCGTCATCAACGCCTTTTCATCTCAGCGGGACGCAAAGGTCACGCTCTTTAACGCCTACACCCCTCTTCCCGAAGTGCACATGGATGCAAACCCCGAACTCTCAAAGATGCGGGACGGCATGATATCGCTTTCCGAGGAACTCAGGCAAAAGGAAGAAGGGCTCAAGTCGGCCATGCAGCACATGATTGACAACGGCTTTTCCGAGGACCGGATCGATTACTTTTTCAAGGAAAAGCAGGAGAGTATTGCGGATGAAATTATGCAAGCGGCGCTCAAAGGGCATTATAGGGTTATTGTGCTGAGCAGACAGCCGGGCAAAGTGACCCGCCTCTTCGGTCGCGGAGTTCATTCGAAGATTCTGTCCACTCTCAAGGACGTCGTCGTCTGCGTCACAACTTGATCTTCAGTATCCTTAGAGACCCGACAAGGGTTTCATGGAGGAGGAAAATCCATGACCAACGAGACCAAGATTACTATCAACACCTTTAAGACGGTCACCAAGGCCATTGCTCACTCGGACAACCTTGACGTCATGACGAACCACCTCGCTCAGCTCCTGGTCGCCGCCATGGATATCAAGGCGTGCGCTATTTACGCGCTCGACCTGGAAACCAAGCAACTGGAACTTTTTGCCAGCTTCGGCCTTTCTCCCAAGTATCTCGGCAAAGGCCCCATCCTTGCGGAAAAGAGCATTGCACAAAACCTTCAGGGCAAACCCGTGATCGTTTCCGATGTCTCCAAAGACGAGAGGATCCAGTATCCGGCCGCCGCTTCCAGCGAGGGGATCTCGGCCATCCTGTCCATCCCCATTATGGTTTCAGGAGGGGTTCTCGGAGCACTGCGCCTGTATCACCATGCGGTTTGGGATATCTCCAAAGAAGACCTGGACTCCCTTCAGCTGCTGGCGGATTATATCGGCCTTGCGATGACGTACACGAGCCTTTTGAACGCCGTATATTCCATCAACGAAGTGATCCATGAAGGCCTTCCCGTAAACGTCGCGCCGCGAATCAAGCGATAGAGGCCCGATTCACGAGAGGCGCTCCCAATTGAGACAATCCGGCGGTCGCTTCCCCGCCAATCCGGACAGGAGATTGTCAACCGCCTTCACGGCCATCGCGGTCCTGGTCTCAACGGTTGCGCTTCCCACGTGCGGGAGAAGCACCGTGTTCGGCAACTCCGCTAACCCGGCGGCCAGCCGTGGTTCGTTTTCGTAAACATCCAGGCCGGCCCCTGCGATCCGGCCCTCCCTCAATGCCTCAACCAGGGCGCGTTCATCCACAACAGGACCTCTGGATGTGTTGATCAGGAATGCCGTGGATTTCATCCGCGACAGCTCATTCTTGCCGATCAGACGCATGGTCTCTCCCGTAAGCGGCACATGGAGCGATATAAAGTCCGACTCCTCGATCAACCGGCCGAACTTTTCGTACGCGACCCCCATCTCCGCCTCTCGTGCCGGATCCAGCCTCTTGCGGTTGTAGTAAAGGACTTCCATGTTGAAAGCCTTCGCTCTTCTCGCCACTGCCGCGCCGATACGGCCCAGGCCGACCACTCCCAGAGTCTTTCCGGAAGCCTCGGTTCCCAGGAACCCCATAGGGGACCATTTCCCAAAACGTCCATCCCGCACACGCCGGTCTCCTTCCACCACCCGCCTGGCGACGGCCAGCAGGAGACCAAATGCGATCTCCGCCGTAGCCTCCGTGAGCACATCGGGTGTGTTTGACACGGGAATGCCCCGCCGGCTTACGGCATCCAGATCGATGTTGTCGCACCCGACCCCGTAGTTGGCGATCATCTCGAGCCTCGGCGCCTTTTCCAACAGCTCCGAGTCCACCCGATCCGTTATCGTACAAAGAAGTCCTTGCTTGTCGCTCAGACGGGCGAGCAAGTGCTCCCGCTCCATCGGGGCGGCTTTCTCATTCACCTCCACCTCATGTTCCCGGCGGGCCAGCGCGACGACCTCAGCCGGCAAGCAGGCAGTTAACAGAATATTCTTTGCCATTCACCCTCCAATACCCGTTCGGAACCCCCGCCTAATCCTCCTCGGCCTTGAGTTCACGACCCATCAAGTCTGTTACCGCCTGGCCCGGGTCTTTTCCCTCATGCAGAATCCTGTATACCTGCTCAGCAATAGGCATCTCGACGTGCATCCTCTTGCTGAGTTCATGCGCGGACCGGGCCGTCCTGATTCCCTCCGCAACCATCGCCGTGCTTCCCTCAATATCCTCAAGTCTTTTCCCTTCGGCGATCTCGAGCCCCACGGAACGATTCCTACTGAGCTCCCCGGTGCAGGTCAACACAAGGTCTCCAATGCCTGCAAGGCCTGCAAAGGTCCTCGGATTGGCTCCTTTCGCAACTCCCAGGCGGGTAATCTCAGCGATGGCCCTCGTGATCAGCGCCGCCCTTGCATTGCTTCCGAATCCCAAACCATCAGAAGCGCCCGCCCCAATGGCGATGACGTTCTTCAATGCGCCGGCGAGTTGGACCCCCACCAGGTCCCCTGTAGCATACACCCGGAAGGCCTCCGTAGAAAACACACGCTGAAGCCGCCTTCCCACCGCCGGATCAGGGCAGGCTATGGTCACGGCTGTAGGGAGATCCCGGATTACTTCCCGGGCGAAACTCGGACCGGCCAGGCAAGCGAAACGATCCATATGTCGGCCTCCCAACACATCCACGGCGACTTCAGACATAATCATGCAACTGTAGTTTTCAATTCCCTTGGTCGCCGCAACCAGCATCATACCCGGATCAAGATGCGGTTCCATTCCCTTTAAAACGTCTCTAAATACGTGGGAAGGCACCACCACTACCACAATCTGCTTTCCCTTTATCGCCTCCTCGAACGTCCCGACGGGATTCAGCCTTGGGTCAAGATCGCTTCCGGGCATGAACGGGCTGTTGCGCTTTTCCCGCTGAATCTCTTTTAAGACCTCTTCCTCCCGCACCCACAAATGCACCTCGTGTCCCTTCCGTGCGAGGAGATTTCCCAAGGTCGTGCCCCAGCTTCCCGCGCCGATAACCGCGATCCGATAAACCTCAATTTGGCTCACTCAACGCCCTCCTGGCTCGTCTCCAACGGCCGGCCTTTCCACAGGACATTCCTCGGGCGGATGAGCTACACACCCGCTCGCAATCCTCCTCAAAGGCCGTTTTCTTTTTGCGTCAGCATTCCACGTGCCGCCCGCAACCATCGCCGGATCGTCCGTCACGTCTCACCGAGGTGGAAACGCTGCGGCTGGATCATGCGTTCAGACATCGCTCCCCGGCGTCCGAATCGCTCACTCTTCCATCAATTTCGCAACGCCGACCACCTTTTCGTTCTCTCCCAAGTGGATCAGCCGGACTCCTTGCGTGTTGCGGCCTATCACGGAAATATCGCCGATTCTCAACCGGATGATCCTTCCTTGTTCGGTGATAATCATCAACTGGTCTTGGTCGCTTACCTGATAAGAGTAGACCACGGCGCCGTTCCGCTCGCTCGCCTTTATCGTCAGGATTCCCTTACCGCCCCTTCCCTGCCTGCGGTACTGGTCTGTACGGGTCCTTTTGCCGTATCCCCTCTCGGTAACGGTTAAGATCGTGGCCCCTTCCTTCAGCGCTTCCATCCCAACGACTTCATCGCCCCGTTCCATCCGGATCCCGATGTTGCCCACCGCCACCCTGCCCATGGATCTCAAGTCGCTCTCATGAAAACGAATGCTTTTCCCCTGTCGTGTGGTGAGGAAAATGTCTTGATCCCCGTCGGTCAGTCTCACACCGATCAACTCGTCGCCTTCAGCGACCTTCACGGCAAGGATTCCCGCGGAGCGGGGATTGCTGAAGGCCTTAAGCTCTGTCTTTTTCACGAGTCCGTTTTTGGTGCCCATGACTACATAGCTTCCTTCTTGAAAATCCCTGATCGCCAGAGTGGTCGCCACACGCTCGTCCTTCTTCAAGTCCAGGAAATTCACGATGGCCTTGCCGCGCGACATCCTTCCGGCCTCCTGGATCTCATGGACCTTTTTCCAATATACTCGCCCCTGGTTCGTAAAAAACAAAAGAAAGTCGTGGGACGAAGCCACGAAGAGCAGCTCCACAAAATCCTCCGCCGTGGTCTTTACCCCCGTCAGTCCCTTGCCGCCTCTTCGCTGCGCCCGATACAGACTGATGGGATTTCTCTTGATGTATCCCTTATGGCTGATCGTGACCACCATGTCCTCTTCGGCAATAAGGTCCTCGAGATCAAGGTCTCCTTCGTCTTCGAGTATCTCCGTTCTTCTCTCATCTCCGTAACCCTCTTGGAGCGTCTTCACCTCCTGTCGCACGATATCCAGGACCCGTTCAGGATTCTCCAAAATGCCCCTGTATTCCTTTATCCTCTCGAGGAGATCGCTGTACTCTTCATTGACTTTTTCTCTTTCCAGTCCCGTCAGCCTTTGAAGCCTCATATCCAGGATTGCCTGCGCCTGCGCATCCGACAAATCAAACTCCGACATCAACCGCCCCTTGGCCTCTTTGGCGTCGGCCGAGCCCCGGATCAACTCAATCACCTCATCGAGGAAATCCAGCGCCTTCTTCAAGCCCTCCAATATGTGCGCTCTCTCTCCGGCTTTCTTTAGGTCATATGCGGTTCGTCTCGTGATCACCTCGCGCCGGTGTGAGATGAAATGGGTCAGGATCTCCTTCAGAGTCAGCACCTGCGGGCGGCCGTGCGCTATGGCAAGCAGGATGATCCCGAAAGAGGTCTCCATCTGGGAGAACTTGTACAGACGATTCAGAACAACCATAGCCATCGCATCTCTTTTTACCTCCACCACGATACGAAGACCGTCCTTATCCGATTCGTCTCGTATGTCTGAAATTCCTTCCACCTTCTTTTCTTTGACCAGCTCAACGAACCTCTCGAGGAGTTTTGCCTTGTTCACCTGGTACGGGATCTCCGAGATCACGATTCTCTCACGGTTTTTCCCCACTTTTTCGACAAAAGCCCGTGCCCTGACCTTGATGACCCCTCGTCCCGTCGCATAGGCCTCTCGAATGCCTCTTGTTCCGAGAATAAACCCTGCGGTGGGAAAATCCGGTCCGGACAGGCTCTTCATCAGCTCATCAACACCCGCATCCGGATTGTCGATTAGCCGAAGAATCGTTTCGCACACCTCTGCCAGGTTATGAGGCGGAACATTTGTCGCCATCCCCACCGCTATTCCTGACGAGCCGTTGATCAAAAGGTTCGGAACCGGAGTCGGAAGGATAACCGGTTCCAGCAGTGTATCGTCATAATTCGTTGAAAAATCGACCGTGTCCTTTTCAATGTCCGATAGAAATTCCTGGGCGAGCCGGGTCATTCTGGCTTCGGTATATCTCATCGCTGCCGGGGGGTCCCCGTCAATGGAGCCGAAGTTTCCCTGGCCGTCCACCAGGGGATATCTCATGGAAAAATCCTGGGCAAGCCTCACAATCGTGTCGTAAACCGCTGCGTCCCCGTGAGGGTGGAACTTGCCGATTACATCTCCCACGATCCTTGCAGATTTTTTAAAAGGCCGGTCATGGTAATTCCTCAGTTCGTGCATCCCGAAGAGCACTCTTCTGTGAACCGGCTTCAACCCGTCCCGTATATCCGGGAGAGCCCGCCCCACGATCACGCTCATGGAGTACTCCAGATAGGATTTCTTCATCTCCTCTTCGATATTGACGGCATTTACTCTCGGATCGGAATCCATCCTGCTGTCTCCTCAAAACCATTTCCGGCGGGGTTCTTCTCCCGCCGAACAATGCCTGTTTGATACTCTGTTCGCTTATGCCACGCCTTATTGCGAAACCGGCTCTACCACCTTTCGGCACCTGCCGGGTAGTGCCCACCCACGAATTCCGTAGGGCCGAAAGGACCTTTCAACGCATAAATGAGTCCGCCTGAGGCGGACACGGCCAACCGTCGAAACTCATCCTTCTCCGGTGAGTCGACACACACATTATGGATCGAAACTAGATATCCAGCTCCGTTACCTCCAACGCATTGGCCTGGATAAACTCTCTCCGTGGCTCCACCTTTTCCCCCATCAGGACCGTGAAAATATCATCCGCCTCCACAGCGTCCTTGATCCCGACCCTTGACAAGATCCTTGTCTCGGGGTCCATCGTGGTAGACCAGAGTTGGGCGGGATTCATCTCGCCGAGGCCTTTATACCTCTGAATCGTCAGCCCCTTCTTTCCCCTATCCATCAGCATTTTCACCAAATCCTCGAGATTATCGACCGGGTTGGAACCGCCGTCCGCACTCAACCTGTAAGCACCCCTTCCAAGATCTCTAAAATCTCTGGCCACATGACTAAGCTGCCGCAACTCAGGACTGGACAAAAGCTCCCAGTTAACGGGGCAGGACACTCCGCCGTTTCGGGTTTCCGTCACAGAGAATTCGTATTGCCCCGTATCCTCCTCGAACGCGATCTCTCCCACCAAGAAACCATTGTCCTTCAACTTTGCGGACAGCCGATCCAGGAATTCCTTGTCTTTAAAAAGCCTCTTGTCCGTAGCGTCTTCCGATGCGAGAAACTCAATCAACCTCCTGATATACCCCCTGCGCGAGAGCTTATCCAGGTTTTCATAAAACTTGATCACCGCTCGAACAATTCGCGACAGTCTCGCTCCCGCGATAACATTGCCTTCGGCGGTGTAGATCTTCTCTTTCTCGGCAATTCTTTTCAGTACATAGTCATTCATTTCCTCTTCGTCCCTGAGGAAAAACTCTTTCTTTCCGGCCTGCACACGATACAAGGGGGGCTGCGCCACATAAAGGTGTCCCTTTTCAATCAACTCGGGCATTTGCCTGAAAAAAAACGTCAGAAGGAGGGTCCGAATATGGGACCCGTCCACATCCGCGTCCGTCATGATGATGACCTTGTGGTACCTCAGCTCGTGGATGTCGTATTCCTTTTCACCAATTCCCGTTCCAAGGGCGGCTATCATGGTGCGAATCTCTTCGCTTCCGATCATCTTGTCAAATCGTGCCTTCTCGACATTGAGAATCTTTCCTTTGAGTGGCAAAATCGCCTGAAATCTCCTGTTTCTTCCCTGCTTGGCACTGCCCCCGGCGGAATCCCCCTCCACAATGAAAATCTCACTGTGTTCCGGATCCCTTTCCTGGCAGTCAGCCAGCTTCCCGGGCAGGGCATGGTCCGAAAGGACCCCTTTCCTTCGCGCAAGCTCCCTTGCCTTTCTCGCCGCGTCCCTTGCCCTGGCCGCATCGATAACCTTGGTAAGAATCCCCTTTATAACCTTTGGATTTTCCTCGAAATAAGACGAAAGCCCCTCATTCACGAGGTTCTCGACCAAGCCCTTTATGTCGCTGTTCCCGAGCTTTGTCTTGGTTTGTCCTTCAAACTGGGGGTTCGGCAGTTTGACGTTTACGATTCCTGTCAATCCCTCGCGCACATCGTCTCCGGAGAGATTCTCCTTGAAGTTCTTCGCGAACTGCGAGCTTCGCAAATACCGATTGATGCTTCCGGTAAGCGCGGACCTGAATCCGCTCAAGTGAGTCCCACCCTCCCGGGTGTTAATATTATTGGCAAATGTAAACAATTTTTCCTTATATGTATTGTTGTACTGCAGGGCGATCTCAACAATGACTTCGTTTTTCTCCGCTTGCATATAGATGGGTTTCTTATGAAGCACCTCCCTGTTCTTGTTCAGGTACTCCACAAACGACCGGATTCCGCCGTCATACTTGAAATCCTTTTTCTGCCCCGTCCTCTCGTCCGAGATACGAATCCGCACACCGCTTGTGAGAAATGCCAGTTCCCTCATTCTCTTCGCCAGGGTCTCAAAGTCGAAGGACAGGCTCTCGAAAACCTCACTGTCGGGACGGAAGTGAATCCAGGTTCCCCTCTTCTTTGTCTTGCCCAGAATCTCAAGAGAGCCCTTGGGCTCCCCTCTCTCATAAACCTGACTGAAGACCTTTCCGTCCCGGTAAATCTCCACCCCCAGGAATTCCGAAAGGGCATTTACAACCGATACCCCAACGCCATGAAGCCCTCCCGCGACCTTGTATGTCTTGTTGTCGAACTTACCCCCTGCATGCAGCTTCGTCATGACGACTTGAACCGCGGGCATGTTCTCACCTTTGTGAACATCCACAGGGATTCCCCTGCCGTTGTCCGAGATGATCACGCTGTTATCCGTGAGCACCTGAATGTCAATGTGATCGCAGTGCCCGGCCAACGCTTCGTCTATGCTGTTGTCCGCCACCTCGTAGACAAGGTGATGCAAGCCTTCCGTTCCCGTATTTCCGATATACATGGCCGGCCGCTTCCTGACCGCGGCAAGGCCCGCCAGCACTTTGATATCGGAAGCTTCGTACGTATCCGTTTTTTTCATTTCTAAAGCCTCATTGGCATAATCAGTCCGAGGAACCCCTCGTCTGCTTCTCCCCGAATCACACACGGTTTCGTGGAATCGACAAAAGCCAATATTACCTCGTCGCTCTCCATCGATTGAAGGGTATCCACAAAGTATCTCGGGTTGAATCCCGCCTCGAGCTGCTCCCCTCCGTATCGGACAGAGATCTTCTCGTCCGCATTTCCCAGATCCGGATTCGTGGAAATCAGCTCCATCTCATTGTTTTCCAAAACAATCTTTACTGCGCGCGAACGTTCGTTGCTGAGGATCAGCATCTTTTTCATCCCATCCAACAGGGCATGACGTTCGACCTTGACTTGAAGCCTTTCTTCCCGGGGGATGACCTCCGAATAGTCCGGAAACCTTGCCTCAAGAAGGCGAATAACCAGGATCATTCCCTCCCTCTTGGCCACACAGTTCTTCTCTTTAAAGCCCAACTCAACGGTTTCCGCTTCTGCCGCCATTTTGTTCAGTTCGGTCATT
>CAYVUX010000056.1:0-1931 GCA_964455075.1 uncultured Desulfobacteraceae bacterium
GGATCCCCAGCATCATGGCCGCATGTTCGTCCTGGGCGATGGCCCGGAGCTTGAGGCCCGTTTTGGTATGATGGGTGAAAACCCACAGGGAGCCCACCACCAGGAATCCGGCCGCAATGATCACCAGCCGCTGATAGTTCACAAATACACCGAAGATGCTCACCTTGCCCTCTATAAACGGCGGCAGCATGTAAAACGGTCCGATGAACCCTTTGAATCCCCAGATCCCCTGCATCCGCAATCCCTCCAGGATGATCAGGCTTACTGCGAAGGATGCGATGATCTCCGAGGTAGGAAGACCGCGAAGCCGGATCAGAATGAATCGGTAGATGGCCAGCCCGATGGCAGCGGCGATCAGGAGCGAGAAAAGCATTGCCAGAGGATAAGGGATGCCCAGATCCTTGATAAACGTGTAGGTGAGAAAGCCCACGAGCACATAAATGGACCCGTGGGCAAAGTTGGGCACCCGCGCCACGCCGTACACCAAGGTGAACCCCACGGCGATGAGCGCGAAAATCACGCTGTTGACCGTACCGTAGATGAGGATTTCCATGAGCGGCCCTCTACTCCTCCGAGATTCTTATAAACTCCTTCCTTTTCTTCGCACCCCAAAGTGGGACTCCGTCCCCACCCCTCGGCCGGCCCTCCGGGTCCCGGGTCCTTCGTCTGCGTCGGGACCGGCCTGCGTCATGCTCAACGTGTTCGGCTCAGAGCTCATGGCCGAGGAGCACAATACTCGAAATATTTAATATATCCAGTCGGATGGTCCGCAATAGGCGGAAACATTTACAAAAATCTCCTCCTTCCCTGTTCCGGCCGGGATCGGGGAAGGAGAGGTAGATGCGGTTTTGAAAGTCTGGATGTCCGGCTACTTCTCGAGCCAGGGCGGCATCTTCAGCTTGCCCATGGCCGCCACCTCCGGGAAAACCTGCACACGCTTCCCGTCCTGCCACTGTACCCAGCAACCCAGCACCGAGTTGCTTGGGTCATAGCCGTAGATGATCTGATGGTTCTCGTCGAACCGGATCGTCCCCCGGACTGCCGGGAGGTTCGTCTCTTCGAGGGCCTTGATAAGGGCGGCGTCATCGAGAGAATCGGCTCGTTCGATGGCGTCCTTGAGTACGTAGAGCGACTCGTAGGCACTCACGCATCCGGTGCTTCGCGGGGGGACGCCCCAGCGCTTCTCAAAGGCATTGTAGAATTCCATGGCCTTGGGCGTGGCGTCGGTGGGGACATTGCCGGTCTCAGAGAGCGTCACCACCGTGTACTCGCACTTGCCGTTGGTGGCTTCCCAGAAACCCGGGTCTTCCGCCGCCCCGATAAAGCCTATGGGTAGAGCAGGGACCTCCATGTCCGCCCACTGCTTGAGCAGGACGGAAGTCTCGGGCGAGTAGGCCCAGATAAACATGACCTCGGCCCCGGACTTCTTACAGTCGCTCAGCGCCGCAGAGTAATCCGTCGTACCGATGGGATGTTTGTCCCGACCCACGATCTCCCAACCGGTCTTTGCAGCCAGTTTCTCCACGATCCCCGCCGCTTTGCGGCACATGAGGCTGTCGTCGATGGAGATGAAAAGCTTGCTGAAGCCGTGCTCCTCCTTGATTTGACTCAGGAGATCGATGGCCTCCTTGATGTACCACTTCACGCTTCCGCTTTCGCGGAATGAATACTTGTATTTGTCCAGGTTCTCGCCCACCTTGGCGTCCCAGGAGGGCGTGTAGCATCCGATGGAGACAATGTCCACGACGTTGTAGCGGGCATAAAGATCAAGCGCCGCCATCCCGCACTCGCTCATGCACGGCCCCCCCACGATCACGTCCGCCTTCTTTTGAAGAATGAGTTTCTCAATGGCCAAGAGGACCGAACTTGTGGGCACGCCGGGCTCTTCGTCCCGGCTGTCGATGATCTGAAGGTCGATGGGATGCATCTTT